>NZ_CAPG01000039.1:0-5262 GCF_000321185.1 Bacillus sp. AP8 | reverse complement strand
CTTTTGTTTTTGGATTATTTATCGTTCATTAGGGCGTTTATACTTTTGTTTAAAAGTAGCATCAACTATAACAGAGAGCATAATTAAAAACATATTAACAATAACTTAACAATAAAACAACAAAATCAACAAAAAGAACAAAGAAAAAACATATTAAAACAAAGTGATTGTGCTAAAATGAGGATGTAATCAGTAAAAAACAAAATGAATTACATAAAAAAATACGGAGGTAAGAATATATGCAAGATTGTTCAACACAAAATGTAAAAGCAGTTATTTTTGATTGGGCAGGAACTACAGTAGACTATGGCTGCTTTTCACCTTTACATGTTTTTCTCGAAATATTTAAACAAAAAGGAATTGAAGTTACTGCAGAAGAAGCAAGAAAACCGATGGGAACGGCGAAATGGGATCATATAAATGAAATGTGTCAGATGGAAAGAATAGCAAATCTTTGGAAGGATCGATTTGGAAGACTTCCTAATCATAAAGATGTTGATGAATTATATAGTCAATTTGAGCCAATGCTATTTGCAACTTTGCCGCAATATTGTGAACTAGTACCGGGTGTATTGCAATTAGTTCAAGAATTAAAGGCTGATGGAATCAAAATTGGTTCAACAACTGGTTATACAGCAGAGATGATGAAGATCGTTTCCAAGTTTCCAAGCAAGCAAAAGAACAGGGCTACGTTCCAGATTCCTTAGTTACACCTAATGAGGTACCTTCTGGTCGACCAGAACCTTGGATGATATACAAAAATGCTATGAATCTAGGGGTATATCCTTTAACTACAATTGTTAAAGTTGGAGACACTGTAAGTGATATCCAAGAAGGAGTAAATGCAGGTGTTTGGAGTGTAGGGGTTATTAAAGGGAGCAGTGAACTAGGTATGACGAAAGAAGAAGTCGATGCTTGTTCATCAGAATTGCTTCAAAAGAAGATGGATGAAGTAGCAAATCGCTTTAAGAAAGCGGGTGCACATTATGTTATAGAAGAAATTGCTGATTTAGTCAAAATTATACCTATCATTAATCAAGGTTTATCTCAGTAATACGATTGATAAGGAATAGAATGAAAATAGTTAAAAAAATAGAAATCTTTATCTATGAAGGAGAGGCAAACTATCATGTTTAATCAAGATCAGGAAAGCAATCCATATTTATTACTAACACCTGGCCCATTAACAACTTATCAAACAGTTAAGAATGTAATGATGAAAGACTGGTGTACATGGGATAATGATTATAATCAATTAGTGCAAAAAATTAGAAGAAGACTTGTTTCATTAGCGACTTCACAGATTGATCAATACTCGGCAGTACTTATGCAAGGAAGTGGAACATTCACTGTAGAATCCGTTATTGGCAGTGTAATACCAAAAGAAGGAAAATTAGTTGTGCTAGTAAATGGTGTATATGGAGCGCGAATCGCACAAATTGCTCAAATGTTACATATTGAAACGATTATATTAAATAGTGGAGAAACGTCTCAGCCTAATTTAGATGAATTGGAGTGTGTATTAAAAAACAATCCAGAAGTAACACATGTAGCAGTTGTACATTGTGAAACAACAACAGGTATGATTAATCCGATTGCTGAAATAGGGGCAGTTGTAAATCAATATAACAAAGTGTATATAGTAGACGCTATGAGTAGTTTCGGGGGCATCCCTATAGATGTATCTGAGATAGGGATTGATTATTTAATAAGTAGTGCGAATAAATGTATTCAGGGAGTGCCTGGATTCGGCTTTGTCATTGCCAAAATAGCTACATTTCATACGTGTAAGGGATATGCTCGCTCGCTATCTCTAGATTTATATGATCAATGGGAAACGATGGAGAAACAAAATGGTAAATGGAGGTTCACATCTCCAACTCATGTAGTACGTGCATTTGATCAGGCACTTATAGAGCTTGAAAACGAAGGTGGGATAATGCAAAGAAATAAACGTTATTGCCACAATCAACGGTTATTAGTAGATGGTATGAGAGCATTGGGATATGATACTTTACTAGATGATCATTTGCAATCGCCGATTATTACATCTTTTCATTATCCTAAACAAGGTAACTTTTCATTTCAATCATTGTATCAATCTTTAAAAGAAAAAGGTTATGTAATCTATCCCGGTAAGGTGACCAACTTTGATACATTTCGTATTGGTAATATAGGAGAAGTTTATGAAAAAGATATTTTCGGTCTTCTACAAGCGATTAAAGAAAGTACATTAGTATTAACAAGATGTTAAGATGTTTCCCTACTATCTAAAATCATCAGAAAGAGTTTCAGTAGCGTTTTTAGTTATGATGAAGGTGCTTGCAGCTTCTCTATCTATTAAAAAGGTTGTAAAAAAACAGAATAGAGAAGCAAAAAATGTTAGATTGTCTCTATATATGATTCAAAATCATTGTAGGGACATTTTTTTTGTTTATAAAAGATTGATGTTTGTAAATCAGTAGATAAATAAATGAATTATAAAAATCCATAATCATTTCAAGATTTATGATTTATTCTTTAATAAATCTTTACAAAGCTTGATGGAATTTAATGTTTCTTTTTAGTAAACTTAAATTACGAATCACTATAGATTGTTTTGAGGTGTCAATTCATGTCAGTAGCAGGCGAAGAGAGAAAAAAGAAAATTCTTGAGATTCTTGATGTTCAAGGAAAAGTAAAAGTAAATGAACTTGCTGAAAAGCTAGAAGTTTCGACAGAAACAATAAGAAGGTATTTAGAAGAATTAGATAAAGAAGAAAAGTTAAAAAAAGTCTATGGGGGTGCAGTAAAGGTTTCATTTTTTAAAAGTGAACCATCCGCCATTGAACGTGAGATTATTCGCGTTAATGAGAAAGAAAGAATAGGAAAAGAAGCTGTAAACCTGATTAATGACCATGATATTATTGCAATTGACGATGGAAGTACAACTGTTCAATTAGCGAAACATCTGATAAATAAAACGAATATAACGGTCATAACCAATTCTGTTACAGCACTTACTGTATTAATAGATCACCACTATCAACAATTATTTACAGGAAAAATCATTTTTTTAGGTGGGGAAATTAATAGCACACATTATCGGACAACAGGCTCTATAACCTTGCAAATGCTAGATGACTATTATGTGGATAAATATTTCATTACAGTAGACGGTATATCTGTAGAAAGAGGCATAACTAGCTTTGATTCTTCGAAAGGGATATTTACTAGAAAAATGATGAAACATGCTAATCAAACGATTATTCTAGCAGATCATACGAAAATTGGACAAGATACGCATTATCGTATTTGCAACTTAGATGAAGTAGATACCATTATTTGTGATCAATCATTTCCAGAGAATTGGACTTCTATAGTAGAAAAAGCGGATGTGAAATGGATCATACCTTCATTATGAATGACGATTGCAGTATTCACTAGTTTTTATTACTATGGCTATACGAAAAGTGATAGGATATCACTTTTCGTAAGCTATCATGAGTAACTCTAGGATGATATCCCAAAGAAAATTATCCTGCTCGTTTTACAAAGTTTATATGGATATTTTTGTTGCTAGCTTTGGTTTTTATGAAAGAAATGCAAATCAGTGCAAGTATTGCGATGAAAACTAAATACACAGCAACGGATATCCAACTATCGAATTGACTTACTAATGCTATGGAAATAATAGGAGCTGTTCCACCGAATATCGCTGCTCCGAGCTGATAGCCAATAGAAATACCTGTATAACGGATATTCGTATGGAAAATTTCTGAAAATAACGTACCAAGAACTGCTGTAATCATTGACCATAATATATAACCTATAAAAGTTGCCAAAGTCAGTAAGAGAACAGATTTTAGTTGAATTAGATAAAAGTATGGAAATGCAAATAGAATCATTCCTACTGTACCCATTATAAATACTGGTTTACGGCCAATTCGATCGGAAAGGCTACCTAATAATGGGATGAATAGTGTTGAAGCAAATGTTCCTATTGTTATGGCAGTAAGGACAGAAACTTGGTTCATACCTAGATTCTTTGTAGCATATGTAATGATAAATGTTGAAAAAAGATAAAATGGTGCAGATTCTACCGCTTTAGCACCTGTTGCAAGTAACACTTCCTTTCTTTGATGCATGAAAGTTTGTACTATAGGAACTTTTACAATATCCCCTTGTTTTTTAGCTTCTCTAAACTCGGGTGTTTCCTCCAATCCATTTCTACATTTCTAATCCATAGACCCAGTATGACAAGTCCAATACTTAAGATAAAAGGTACACGCCAGCCCCAGCTGATGAAGTCTTGTTGGGGTAGTAAACTCATGACTGACATAGATAATGTGCCTAATAATAGGCCAATAGAGCAGCCCATCATTGGTATACTTCCTCCTAAACCTTTATTCGACTATTCTGAATATTCTGCCGCAAGTAGCACGGCACCTCCCCATTCTCCACCAACGGCAAAGCCTTGTATAAGACGAAGAGTAACAAGTAATATAGGAGCCCATATTCCAATCGAATTGAAATCAGGAAGTAAGCCAATAAGTACAGTAGAGCTTCCCATTATTAATAGAGTTAGAATAAGTGATTTTTTTCGTCCTATTTTGTCTCCGATATGACTAAATACAATCCCTCCAAGTGGTCTAAAAAAATAAGGTATTCCAAAAGAAGCTAATGCAATGAGTGTCCCCATTAATGGATCAAAAGTGGGGAAGAATAATTCATTAAATACGAGAGCAGCAACTGTTCCATAGAGTAAATAATCGTAGTATTCAATTGAACTCCCTATTAAACTAGCAACTAATGCTTTTCTTCTAACACGTTTAGTAATTTGCATATATAAGCTCCTATCTCAAATGATTTGTAGAATGATTTGGTAAGTTCGTGAAAAGTATAGCACCAAAAAACACCTTGAATATTTGGCTGAAGTAAAGATGTTATTAAGAATAACAGCACTTATCTTAATGGGAAATTTACAAAAGGTAATAAAACCAATAAAATCAAAGTAAAAACAATTTACAAACCAATCAATAGAAGAAAAATATTGTGATTATGAATAAATAATTTTGAAGTATCATTAAGAAATAGTAAGGATAAAATGTTTGTAAAACAGAAGAGAAATGGAATTTATTAGGAATAGAATTAAGGGAGGTATAAAAAAGGCAGCCTCAAATAATCACATTGGAAGCTGCCTTTTTTATATTGTACGAATAGATTTACTGCTTTAAGTATATTCTTATCCTTATAATAGATAGTAAGAGTATAAAAAAGAAA
>NZ_CAPG01000040.1:0-19936 GCF_000321185.1 Bacillus sp. AP8 | reverse complement strand
GCCTCTTTCTTTAGGTTGTTTTTTAATAAATTCAGTTATAATGCTTGTTGGTTTAGGTAAAACATCCCACCATTAATGATACTGATATTAATATTAGGTTCATATTGCTCTTGTAGAGCTTGTTTTTCTAGTAAATAGCTTTCTCCTTTTTCCTCTTGATCTTCGTAGAATTGCTCAAGTAATAAAACATCCTCATTCCATTTCGCTGTCGCCCTTTCAGCCCATCCATGGTCATCATCTTGTAATCGAGTTCTAACGTATAAATCTAAACGATTAATGCCACTTTTAGGCATGATGATTGGTGAAAGAGTAAAAGAAAAATCAGGTATTCGTGGTGATAGTGATAAATTTAGCATCTGATGATGAAAATTTTCAACAATTCTACCAGTGAGTAAATGTAGACCTAGAGAAAATAGTAAATCTTTTTTTCGATCACAAACATAAGATACCTTAATATTTGCAGATAACCATGGATGCAATGGAATTTGTGTCTGCTCCCTATGATTATGATTTTCATATAAGCGTATATAACCTGCTAACTGATTTGTTGATTGAAAGATTTGATGTAATCTTGGTGAACCAAAGTGAATGATTTCTCCTTTAATGGTATCTGGTACATTTGTAGGATCCGTAATAAGAGTTAGTGTAGCTGGATTTGGTTCACCTCCTACTTTCTCTAAATAATGCCAATAAAATGGGCGATTCATTAAGGTTTTATCCAAAGCTACCGTAAGCTTTACGATTAAGTAAGTTGGCGTGTTTTCGATTACCTCTGCTCCATTTGCCCTAAAGTAATGTAGTAAAAACTGCTGAATTTCATGTTGCTGCACGTTGGTCACGCTCCTTTACTTCTTGTGCAAGTGAAATGATTGACGAAAGGTTTTCCATCTTAATTTTCATTTCCCCTTCGCTTCTTGAGTTCGTCATTACATCAGCTAAGTACTCTTCAAGATTACCAATATCTAATTTGGTTAGAATATCATCTAACTCACCAATAACTTTTTCGAAAAGATGAATTTTTTCGTAGAGAAGATGTAAAATGTGATCTTCAACCGTTCCTTCTGTTGCGAAATTATAGATAATAACATCTTTTTCTTGCCCTAGTCGATGGACCCTACCGATTCGTTGTTCAAGTCTCATAGGATTCCAAGGAAGGTCGAAGTTAATTATCGTATTGCAAAATTGTAAATTGATTCCTTCTCCACCTGCTTCTGTCGCAATGAGTACTTGGGCGTGATTTTGGAATAATTCCCTCATCCAATCTTTCTTACCGCGTTTAAACCCACCACGAAACGGGACAGAGGAAATGCCATGTTGTTTAAGAAACCATTGTAAATACAATTGAGTCGCTCTATATTCTGTGAAGATGATGACTTTGTCATGACTTTCTTTTATAATTTGAAGGGCTTTTTCTGCTTTGGAATTACTAGTAACGGCATTGATTTTTTCTGTTATCAATTGAATAGCCTGCATGAAATTTTCGCTTGGCTGCTCTTTTTTCTTTAACATATTTTGTAGCGTATAATAGACAGCTTCTCTACTGCTGCAAGCTTCTCTTTGCAATGTTAAGGTTGAAAAGCCACTAACAGCTGTCTCTGATAATCGACAGTTGGTGACAGCTTCATATAAATCTCGTTCTTCCTTAGTTGAAGAAATAACAATGGTTTCAACTTTTCGTTTAGTCCATTCAATCCCAGTTTCATTTCTCCGATTTCGGATCATCACTTTATTAACTAGTTCTTTTAAATGCTCATCTTCATATATTTGTCTACCTTTTCCTTTGTATTTTTGGGTGAAAAGGGAGGAGTTCCCTAGATGACCAGGTTTTAAAAGAGAAACGAGATGAAATATTTCATCTACCTTATTTTGAATAGGTGTAGCAGTTAGCAATAAGCAAAATTTCTTTTTTAGATTTTGGATAAATTCATAGTTTTTGGTACGGTTATTTTTTAATTTGTGTGCTTCATCAACGATGATTAAATCATAATGTTGATTATAAATAATTTCACGATGTGGTGAACGTTTAGCCGTATCGATAGATGAAACAATAACATCGCAGGAATCCCAGACGTAGCTTTTTCTTTGAACAACAGCTGGAATAAAAAATTTACTGTTTAATTCATAAGCCCATTGTGAAACTAGAGAGGCTGGTACAAGTATGAGCACTTTTTTTACAAGTCCACGAATCATATATTCTTTTAAAATGAGCCCAGCTTCAATTGTTTTTCCAAGTCCAACTTCATCAGCTAAAATGGCTTTTCCATTCATGTTTTCTACAACTTGTTTAGCAACTTCGAGCTGATGGGGAAGTGGCTTTAAATGATGTAGATGTTTAGGGGCTTGTAATCCCTCAAAGTCAGGCACTTGAATAGATTGTTCGGCTTGAAGGGATAATTTATATAAATCCCAGCTACTCCATGGTCCGTCTTCCTCTAGGCGTTTTAAAAAGCCATCTTCCCACGTAGAATCCCAATTTACTTTGATTTTCATATGTAAAGCCTCCTTGAAAAAGACGAACGTTTTTAAGAAAAAAATAAAAAATGTAAGTTTTCAGAGAAAAAAATAAGAAAATAATTGCGATAATTTACTGTTTAATGGTAGGATGATAGTAAAATAAGGAATTTTTCATTTTAACAATGTCAAGAAAATGATTGGTAACAAATTATCTGAGAAGACAAGTAAATTACTTTTCTTAGTATGACCAATTAACAAATAAATATAAGCGAATGAAGGTAAGGGGAGAGACTGTGTATACAGCGCCGAAGGAGCAAGCAGTAATAATCTGTGAATCTCTCAGGCAAAAGAACTCTTGCTGGACGCAACTCTGGAGAGTGTTCATTAGAACCACCAAAGGGGACAGCCTAAAGTATAGGTAAACTCTCAGGTAAAAAGGACAGAGATAGCCCAAGATTATGGGGCTTCTCTGTCCTTTTTTCTGTCTTTTAAGAGAGATAGTCTTATAATGGCAAAATGAAATCAATTGAAATTTAGGAGGTTTGTAATGACGGAGTTAAAGAGAACACCTTTATTCGAAGTGTACAAAGATTATGGTGCGAAAACGATTGATTTTGGTGGTTGGGATTTGCCGGTACAGTTTTCAAGTATTAAGGAAGAGCACGAGGCTGTAAGAACAAAAGCAGGGGTGTTTGATGTTTCTCATATGGGTGAAATAATTGTAACAGGGAAAGATAGCACAGCTTATTTGCAATATATGATAACAAACGATGTTACCAAGTTAACAGCTGGAAAAGCTCAGTATACGGCTCTTTGTTATGAAAATGGTGGAACCGTAGATGATATTTTAGTTTACAAAAAAACAGACGAAAATTATTTATTAGTAGTGAACGCGGCTAATATTGAAAAAGATTTCGAATGGCTATGCAAACATAGTACAAACTTTGATGTAGCTCTAGAAAATCTATCTAATGAGATTGCTCAATTGGCACTTCAAGGTCCTCTTGCTCAAGAAGTATTACAAAAGTTAACTGAAAATACAGACTTAGCAGAAATTAAATTCTTTTCTTTTAAAGAAGATGTTAAGGTATGCGGTGTAAAGGCACTTATTTCAAGAACTGGTTATACGGGTGAGGATGGATTCGAGATTTATTGCGATCGTAAGGGAGTTACAACGATTTGGAAAACGCTTTTACAATTTGATGAAGTTCTTCCAATAGGCTTAGGTGCTCGCGATACGTTACGCTTTGAAGCTGGTTTACCATTGTATGGTCAAGAATTATCAGCTGATATAACACCGATTGAAGCAGGTATAGGATTTGCTGTGAAAACAGATATTGAAGCAGATTTTCTTGGGAAAGAAGTATTGAAAGATCAAAAAGAAAATGGAGCTCCTTGCAAATTAGTAGGGATTGAAATGATCGATAGAGGCATACCACGTCATGGATATCCTGTCTACGTAAATGATGAATGCGTTGGAGAAGTGACAACAGGAACACAATCTCCGACCTTAAAGAAAAATGTAGGTTATGTCCTAATCAAAAAGGAATATTCTGATCTCGATACGGCTGTTCAAGTAGAAATTCGTACGAAAAAGGTGCAAGCAAAAGTCGTCAATACACCTTTTTATAAAAGACCTAGAAAATAATAGAGAGAAGGTTGAATTATGTTAAAGCATCGTTATTTGCCAATGACAGAGAATGATCAAAAACAAATGCTAGAAGCAATTGGTGTTTCAAAGATTGATGATTTATTTAATGATATTCCTGAAAGTATACGCTTTAAAGGGGAGTATAATATCAAAAAGGCTAAGTCAGAATCAGCATTAACAAAAGAACTGAGTACATTAGCATCTAAAAACGTTGATTCTAAATCATATGCTTCCTTCCTTGGCGCAGGTGTATATGATCACTATGCCCCGATTATTGTTGATCATGTTTTATCACGTTCGGAATTTTATACTGCTTATACACCATACCAACCTGAAATTTCTCAAGGTGAATTGCAGGCTATCTTTGAATTCCAAACAATGATTTGTGAACTTACTGGAATGGACGTTGCCAACTCATCTATGTATGATGGAGGGACAGCTCTAGCTGAAGCTGCGATGTTAAGCTGTGGAAATAGCAAAAGAAAGAAAATATTAATCTCAACAGCAGTTCATCCTGAATATCGCGATGTAGTGAGAACTTATGCAAAAGGTCAGTATATCGAAGTCGTAGAAATACCTTATGCTGATGGTGTTACTGATTTACAAGCTCTTCAAAATGAAATGAGTGATGAAGTGGCGGGTGTAATTGTTCAATATCCAAACTTCTTTGGTCGCATTGAAAATTTAGTTGAAATCGAAAAAATCGTTCATGAAAAAAAAGGAATGCTTATTGTATCTAGTAACCCTCTTTCATTAGGAGCATTGACACCTCCAGGAAGATTAGGAGCAGATATTGTTGTTGGGGATGCACAACCATTTGGAATTCCAACAGCATTCGGTGGACCACATTGCGGTTATTTTGCTGTTACAAGTAAATTGATGAGAAAAGTACCAGGACGTCTAGTAGGTCAAACAGTAGACGAAGATGGGCAAAGAGGTTTTGTTTTAACACTTCAAGCTCGCGAACAGCATATTCGTCGTGATAAGGCAACATCTAATATATGTTCGAATCAGGCGCTTAATGCTTTGGCGGCTTCAGTAGCGATGACAGCTTTAGGGAAAACAGGCGTGAAAGAAATGGCTGTTCAAAATATCCAGAAAGCTCACTATGCTAAAAAAGCATTACAAGCAGCAGGGATTGAAACTGTTTTTGATGGTCCATCTTTCAACGAGTTCGTTATTAAACTTCCAAGTTCCTATGAGGAGTGTAATCAAAAACTTTTAGCGTCACGAATAATTGGAGGATACCATTTAGGTAATACGTATCCTGAACTGAAAGACCATATGCTTGTTGCAGTTACAGAATTACGAACTAAAGAAGAAATCGATGCTTTCGTTAAAGAATTGGGGGATCGCCATGAATAAGCAAAATCAACCATTAATATTTGAATGTAGCACAGAAGGACGTATTGGTTATAGCTTGCCAGAGATGGACGTTGAGGCAGTAAACATTGAAGAGCTTATTCCATCTGAGTTCATTCGTAATGAAGCAGCCGACCTACCTGAAGTTTCTGAACTTGATATTATGCGTCACTATACTGCCTTATCCAAAAGAAATCATGGTGTTGATTCAGGTTTTTATCCGTTAGGATCTTGTACAATGAAATATAATCCAAAGATAAATGAAAATGTGGCCCGATTTAATGGCTTTGCTCATATTCATCCATTACAAGATGTGGAAACTGTTCAAGGTGCGTTAGAGCTGTTATTCGATCTTCAAGAGTCATTGAAAGAGATTACGGGAATGGATGAAGTGACTTTACAGCCTGCTGCCGGTGCTCATGGTGAATGGACAGGATTAATGATGATTCGTGCCTATCATGAGCAAAACGGTGATACAGAGCGTACAAAAGTTATTGTACCAGATTCAGCTCATGGAACTAACCCTGCTTCTGCTACGGTGGCAGGTTTTGAAACAGTGACAGTTAAATCGAATGACCAAGGGTTGGTCGATCTTGAAGATTTAAGACGAGTGGTTGGTAAGGATACAGCAGCCTTGATGCTTACAAATCCAAATACGCTTGGTTTATTTGAAGAGCATATTTTAGAAATGGCAGAAATCGTTCATGATGCAGGTGGAAAGCTGTATTATGATGGAGCGAATTTGAATGCTGTATTATCTAAAGCTCGTCCAGGAGATATGGGCTTTGACGTTGTACATTTAAATTTACACAAAACGTTTACAGGTCCTCATGGTGGTGGGGGTCCTGGGTCAGGTCCTGTTGGTGTGAAGAAAGAGTTAATTCCATTCCTTCCTGCCCCAGTTATTGTTAAAGAAAATGATTTATATAACTTGGACTATAATCGTCCACTTTCTATTGGACGTGTTAAACCGTTTTACGGTAACTTTGGTATAAATGTTCGTGCCTATACGTATATTCGTTCTATGGGGCCAGATGGGTTAAAAGCCGTAACGGAATATGCTGTATTAAATGCGAACTATATGATGAGAAAATTAGCACCTTATTTTGATTTACCATATGATCGTCATTGTAAGCATGAATTCGTTCTTAGTGGCAGACGTCAAAAGAAATTAGGTGTTCGTACTTTAGATATCGCAAAACGACTGCTTGATTTTGGATATCATCCACCGACTACTTATTTCCCGTTGAATGTAGAGGAATGTATGATGATTGAGCCTACTGAAACAGAAAGTAAGGAAACGTTAGATGGATTTATTAATACAATGATACAAATTGCTAAAGAAGCAGAAGAAACTCCAGATATTGTATTGGAGGCACCTCACACGACTGTTATTAAACGATTGGATGAAACAATGGCAGCTCGTAAGCCTATTCTTAGATATACGAAGGAAAAATAGAAAACGAGACTGATGAGAACAAATCATGCCTCGAAAATATAAGGAAGGGCTGTCCCATTAGGTGACAGCCCTTCCTTGTATAATTGTAAATTATTGTTTTCTTTTAATTTTACCAGTCCATTGTTTAAATCCGCCTTTTAAATGGAATAGTTGTCTATAGCCCTTTTTATAAAGCAGTTGAGCAGCACGACCACTACGAAGTCCACTTTGGCAGTATAAATATACAGGTTTATCTGGACGTATTTCTTTTAAACGTGTTTTCATTTGAGACATTGGAATGTTTCTTGCCCCAAGGATGTGTCCACCTTCAAATTCATTTGGTTCGCGAACATCGATTAGTTGAGCCTTACGGTATCCTTCAATAAATTCTTCTTGAGTTAACGTTTTTACAGCTCTTTTTGTCGCCCACAAATTATAAAGAGTGTACACAATAATAGCTACTAATAGTACAAGTAAATATCCTAGCAATATTAAAACTCCTCTCACCCTAAAAAACGATACAATCATTATTTATTATAATATTGTCTTCATATAATATCAAAGAAATTTCACAATCCGTTGATTTAAAAACAATTCTTTGTCTAACATATACTTTTTTGTTATTCTTATAAAGATTATTTGATAAGGGTGGTTTACAAATATGGTGCAAGAGACTTGGGCGTTTATTGATTCTGGCAATTGTTCACCAGGTTATAATATGGCAATGGATGAGATGCTTTTACAATGGCATAGTGAGGGGAAAATTCCACCTGTTATTCGATTTTATGGATGGAATCCTGCTACACTCTCAATTGGTTACTTCCAAAAAGCTGAAAAGGAAATAAATATACATAAAGTAAAAGAATCAGGATTAGGATTTGTCCGTAGAGCTACTGGAGGCAGAGCTGTCTTACATGAGCATGAGCTAACTTATAGTGTTATAGTTACGGAAGATCATAAAAACATGCCGAAGAATGTAACTGAAGCATATCGTGTTATTTCTGAAGGGATATTAAAGGGATTTCAAAACCTCGATTTTAATGCATACTTTGCTGTACCTGAAACAGAAGAAGATAGAAATAAACTGAAAGATCCTAAATCTTCGATTTGTTTCGATGCACCAAGTTGGTATGAGTTAGTTGTTGAAGGTAGAAAGGTAGCGGGAAGTGCTCAAACAAGGCAAAAAGGTGTCATATTGCAACATGGCTCGATTTTGCTAGATTTAGAAAGTGAAAAACTATTTGATTTATTTCTATTTAAAAATGAACGTTTGAAAGAAAGAATGTTTGAAAGCTTTAAAAACAAAGCAGTAGCGATTAACGATCTTTCTGATCGAATCATTACTCTTGAAGAAGCAAAAGTAGCCTTTAAAAAAGGATTTTCAGAAGGTTTGGGTGTTACGTTACAAGATTATCAGCTTTCAGAAGGTCAACAAAATGATATACTAAAATTAAGTAAAGAAAAATATGAAAGTGACGAATGGAATTTTATGCGATGAACGGTTATCCGTCATCGCTTTTTTGTTGTTTAGGAAATGATAAAATTTTGACCTATGGATCGTTTGCTTTAGAAAATGTTGAAGTCTAGCTCCTTCACCTAAGCCCTCGAGGTCATGAGCCAATCCGTCAGAAGCTCAAAGAGCAACCTTCTAGCCAGCTTGTCTTATGTTTGGCCGGGGGTAATCAAGCGCTAATGCTTTTATTGTTCAATGTCACCAAATTGCAAAAAGTAAAGAAAAATATTTTTTATTTCATTTTTTGTGAAAAAGGAATAATCCAATAAAGTAAAGGGTTCGTCTTAAAATAAAAAAATGCAACTCTAAAAAATTTTGAAATAAAGTTAGAAAAAACGAAAAATGATAAAAATTCTATACTTATCTCGTTTTTTCGACCTTTTTCACGTTTGACAAAATTGTTTTTATTTCTACAAAAACACTATATATTGATATGTATAATTATGGAGAACTCAATATATTGTATTTAAAGAGACAATGTGATAAATTTAATTATACTTTAATAAACTCAGCAATTATGTGTAATTATATATTTTATGGTAGTGAAAAAGGAGAGGTAACAATGTCTGTTGCGATTTTAGAAACCATGAAGCAAAATATCAAGAGGTTAAATCAGGATATCAAACTATTTCCACAAGTTCATCCTATAACAGCCGATATGAAGCTGACTCATCAAGGAGTCTCTCGTCTTGTTATGATCGATCGATATTCATTTAAAGATACGGAAAAAATTACTTTATCTGAGGGCGATTTTGTTGTTTTAACAATAAAAGAAGATCCGAAATTCCCGGCACGAGGTTTAGGACATATTGTGAGCATTGACTGGCAACAGAAGAAAGCTAGGGTTCAGGTTGAAGACGAATTTAGAGGAGCTTTGGATAAGCCAGAAGAAATAGAATCAGGTATCGTCAATCGATCATTAGATGTTATGGAAAAGCCACTTGAGATATTTTATGAGCAAATTGCTAAAAGAAATGCAACGGGATTAGCTGCAGTCGAAACAACTGAAGAGAAGCGCAAAGAATGGTTTGAAAAATTTTATGAAGAGTTATCTAGTTTAAATTTCGTACCAGCTGGAAGAGTATTGTACGGAGCAGGATCTAATACAGATGTAACGTATTTTAATTGCTATGTTATGCCGTTTGTAGCAGATTCTCGTGATGGGATATCTGAGCATAGAAAGCAAGTTATGGAAATCATGAGTCGTGGAGGTGGAGTAGGAACGAACGGATCAACTCTACGTCCAAGAAATACACTAGCAAAGGGTGTGAATGGGAAATCTTCAGGTTCAGTATCTTGGTTAGATGATATAGCTAAGCTGACTCATTTAGTTGAACAAGGTGGTTCAAGACGTGGTGCGCAAATGATTATGCTCGCTGATTGGCATCCTGATATTGTCGAATTTATTATTTCTAAAATGCAAAATCCACGTATCTTACGATATTTAATGGAAAATACAAACGATGAAACGATTAAAAAATATGCTAATGAAAAGCTAAAGTTTACACCTTTAACTGAACAAGAAAGAACAATGTATCAAGGGGTTGTAAACTATAAAAATATACCAGGTTTAGGTGGATTTAATGAACAAAATATTCGTGAAGCAGAGGAAAAACTTCTAACAGGTGGAACATACAGCGTTCATAACCCGGAATTTCTAACAGGTGCTAATATATCCGTTTGTTTAACGAAGGATTTCATGGATGCTGTTGAAAATGATAGTGATTATGAATTGAAATTTCCAGATGTCGAGAACTATAGCAAAGAAGAAATGGACATTTATAATGAAGAATGGAAAAATGTCGGTGATGTTAGAGCATGGGAGAAGCTTGGACATAAAGTAAGAGTATACCGTACGATTAAAGCAAAAGAGCTTTGGAATTTAATCAATATTTGTGCTACTTATTCTGCAGAGCCTGGGATTTTCTTTATTGATAATGCGAATGATATGACCAATGCGAAAGCTTATGGACAACAAGTGGTAGCAACGAATCCATGTGGAGAGCAACCTTTAGCTCCATATTCTGTTTGTAATTTAGCTGCTATTAATTTAGCGATGATGGTTAATAAAAAGACGAAAACAGTTGATTATACGAAGCTTAAACGCACGGTAGAGGTTGGTGTTCGTATGCAAGACAATGTTATTGATGCAACACCATATTTTCTTGAGGAAAATAAAAAGCAAGCTTTAGGTGAACGTCGTGTAGGATTAGGTGTAATGGGATTACACGATTTATTAATTTATTGCGAAGCAGCTTATGGAAGCGCACAAGCAAACCAGATAGTTGATCAAGTGTTTGAGGTAATTGCTACTACAGCTTACGCGGCTTCAATTGAACTAGCTAAAGAAAAAGGAAGTTTTCCTTTCTTGGTTGGTCCAAATCATGAAGAAACAAATACCTTACGTGAAAATTTTGTTTCAACTGGTTTTATGAAGAAAATGCCTTCTAGTATAAAATCTGACATTAAAAAGTACGGAATACGTAATTCACATTTATTAACCGTAGCTCCAACAGGAAGTACAGGTACAATGGTAGGTGTTTCTACAGGTCTTGAACCATACTTCTCCTTTACGTATTTCAGAAGTGGCCGTTTAGGTAAGTTCATTGAAGTGAAAGCTGATATTGTACAGGAATATTTACAACAAAATCCAGAGGCAAAACCTAATGATTTACCATCCTGGTTCATTTCAGCTATGGAATTATCGCCAGAAGCACATGCAGATGTACAATGTATTATCCAAAGATGGATTGATAGTTCGATCTCTAAAACAGTAAATGCACCAAAAGGGTACAGTGTAGAACAAGTAGAAAAAGTGTATGAGCGATTATATAAAGGCGGTGCAAAAGGTGGTACAGTATACGTCGATGGCAGTCGCGATTCTCAAGTTCTAACTCTTAAAGCAGAAGAAAATCATTTTGAACAACAATCTTTTGAACTCGAAGATGATCAGGCAAAGGTTGTATTAGTTGATACGATCAATGAATTACGTTCTACAAAGGTGACGATTGGTTCAGAAGTGGGGAATACTTGTCCAGTATGTCGAAAAGGTGAGGTTCAAGAAATGGGTGGCTGTAACACATGTACAAATTGTGGAGCACAGCTGAAATGTGGTTTATAAAAAAACATTAAATAATGGGTGGTGAAAAGAGCGTTCAAATTGAACGCTCTTTTTTCTGCAACGACCTTCAATACCATAATATGATATACGCAGTCACTTAAGTTAGTCCATTCAATGAAACAAATAGAGGGATTCGGAAATAAAATTTCCAACTTTTTTATTGAGTGTTGGCTCGTATGGTTGAGGAGAATAAATCTTAAAAGAAATGGGTGATGACTTTGAAACCCTTTATCCCTCAACTTGTCTATATTGAACCACAAGCGCTTGAGTATCCTCTTGGTCGAGAATTAAAAGCAAAATTTGAAAGCATGAATATAGAAATGAAAGAAACAACATCTCATAATCAAATTCGAAATTTGCCTGGAGAAACCGATTTACAGAAATATCGAACTGCTAAATCAACATTGGTTGTTGGTGTTAGGAGAACGTTGAAATTTGATACATCAAAGCCTTCTGCAGAATATGCTATTCCACTAGCTACTGGTTGTATGGGGCACTGTCATTATTGTTATTTACAAACCACTCTCGGTAGCAAGCCTTATATTCGTACTTATGTCAATTTAGAAGAGATATTTGATCAAGCAGATCAATATATGAATGAACGAAAACCTGAAATTACGCGTTTTGAGGCAGCATGTACTTCGGATATTGTAGGTATTGATCATTTAACTCATTCCTTAAAGAAAGCCATTGAATTTATAGGGACACGTGAATTTGGAAGATTACGTTTTGTAACAAAATTTCATCATGTCGACCATTTACTCGATGCAAAGCATAATGGACACACTCGTTTTCGTTTTAGCGTTAATTCTAGATACGTCATAAAAAATTTTGAACCAGGTACATCGAATTTTTATCAGAGATTGGAAGCTGCTAAAAAGGTGGCAAATGCTGGATATCCTTTAGGCTTTATTGTAGCTCCAATCTATATGCATCAAGATTGGAAGGATGGTTATTATGAATTGTTTGAACGTTTGAAGGAATCATTAAATGGCATTCAGATTTCCAACTTAACTTTTGAATTAATTCAGCACCGTTTTACAAAACCTGCAAAGAAAATGATTCAGAAGCATTATCCCAAAACAAAATTAGAATTAGACGAAGAAAAAAGAAAGTATAAATGGGGAAAATATGGAATTGGAAAATACATTTATCAAAAAGAGGACGCGGCAGATTTAGAAGAAACGCTTTCTAGTTTTATTAAGTATTTTTTCCCTGATGCAGAAATACTGTATTTTACGTAAAGGTTGTTTACTAAAAGATTGTTGTTTTTAAATAAGGAGCGAGACTCTTGCGGGAGCAGCTGGATAGGTGAGATTCCATAGGGCATTTATGTACCAAGGATGCTCAGCGCCCGCCCAATGGAAAGTGAGCATCCTGGAGTGGAATTTAAACGAAGCCTGTATTCAATACTTATTCATAGGCAACAAAGTATGCGAAAACACCCAACGTAAAAAACAATGAGGTTACACCAATAAAGCCATCTCAGAGTTGATTTGATATCGGCATCTGAGATGGTTTTATTTCTATGGGGCTTTTTAACTAAAATGCGCAATGTAGATAGCTATCTGTAGGAAAATACTGTTCTTCCTAAACTCCTTACTTGTCCGTGGTAATAAAGTATGCGAAAAAAGCCTTTTTATAAAAGACAAACTCATTCAGTAATAAATTCGTTCCTAAGCGCTTAAAAATGTAAAAAGACTTCCTTTTGAGGGGGGGACGATGATGCTCATCGATGGTGTTTTTTCGGGTGGAGGAATAAAAGGGTATGCCTTGATAGGGGCGTATCAAATTTTGGAGGAAAAAGGTTATAGGTTTAAAAGAACAGCAGGAACAAGTGCAGGTTCTATTATTGCAGCCTTTATTATGGCAGGATATACAGGGAAAGAAATTGAAAAGATGATGCTAGAATTAAATACAGAAATATTATTAGATGAAAGATTGGGAGTTCGTATTCCGTTTGCAAAATGGCTATTATTGTATTGGAAAATGGGGTTATTTAAAGGTGATAATCTTGAAAGTTGGCTGGGAGAAAAATTGGCTGCAAAAGGGATACATAACTTCTCTCATCTTCCAGAAGGCTCATTTCGTGTTGTAGCCTCAGATGTTACCCATGGAGAAATAGTCATTCTTCCCGATGATTTGAGTAAATATAATTGTAATCCTGCTACATTTTCAGTTGCTAAAGCGATTCGGATGAGCTGTAGTATTCCGTATTTTTTTGAGCCAGTAAAAATGAAATGCAATACGGAGACCACCTACATTGTCGACGGTGGAGTCTTAAGTAATCTACCAATGTGGTTATTCGACAACGAAAATGCTCAAAAAGTAAGACCTGTTTTAGGTCTCAAGCTAACTGGCAAAAAATATGGTATACAACCGCGAGAGATTAAAAATGCTATTTCCATGTTTGGGGCTTTATTTGAAACAATGAAAGATGCACACGATAATCGCTATATATCTAGAAAACAAGAAAAGAACATCATATTTATTCCTATTGAGAATACATCTAGTATTGATTTTTATCTTTCAGAAAAGAAGAAGTTAGAACTTATTGAGGTAGGCAGAAACACTACTAAGAAATTTTTAAAGCAGTGGAGTTTTTAAGTTGAAAAGCTACCCTATTCGAGAATGCAGGATATCTTTTGTCCGCAAAAAAAAATCAGGTTATTATGCCTGATTTTTCTTTTTACCCTTTTTCCCTTCAATAACCGTTAAATGTGCGTCCGATCTTTTTCTATGTTTGATATTCTTTTTTGAATTCGCATTAGAATAATGAATGACATTTGCCTTTTTGGGTTTAGCCCCTTGTTTTTTTTGCATAAGCTTCTTAGACTGCTTGGCGGCTTTTTTATAGGCACTCTGATTGGGAGAACCACTCAGCTTATTAAAAACGAATAGGACTACACAAAAAATAATGATAGCAATTAAAATGGTTGATAAAAACCCTTTTGGATCGCTTATTAATGATGTGCCTGCTCCAACTAAAGCAAGACTGATTAAAATTAATAAAACAATAAAAGACTTTGAACGATTCATAAAGGCCACCTCCTTATAATCTTCAATGAATAATATTGTAAACGTTAAAAATAGTGAAAGTAAAGAGTTCTTGTTGTTGGTACTCTTTACGTTACAATTCATCCTAAATAAAAATTATTATATTTAGTTTTACACTATAACCTCTTTTTCTAAACCTGTTTTCTCTTCATTTTCTAAAATTAATAATCTTTCAAAGGATGCTATCGCCACTTCAACTTGATCATCACTTGGCTCCTTAGTGGTTAATAGTTGTAACCAAAGTCCAGGATAGCCGAGGAATCTTAAAATAGGTACATTACGTACTTTATTAGTAATCTGTAAAACTTCAAAAGCAATTCCTAAAACAACTGGAATTAAGGCAATTCTGTTTAGTACACGTACCCAAAGAGGATCTGTTGGGACAAATAGATAAACAAACAATCCGACAATAACAGTAAATAAAATAAAACTACTTCCACAACGATAATGTAAGCGAGATTGGGCTTGCACATTTTCAACAGTGAGTTCTAGATTATTTTCGTATGCATTAATTACTTTATGCTCTGCACCATGGTATTGAAACACTCTTTTAATAAGAGGAGTCATAGATACAAAGTAGATGTATAAAAGTAATAGAAGGAGCTTAAAGACACTTTCTATCATGATTTGCCCTATATCAGAAGAAATAATGGGCTTTGTGAAATTGGCTAAAAAAACAGGTACAAGAGTAAAAATAAATTTTCCAAAGATAAAAGAAAGAACACCAATAACCGCAACACTTAATATCATACCTGCTTTGGATGCGGGATTTTCTTCAACGATCTCTTGTTCTTGCTCTCTTTCCTCAGCTGGATCAAGATCGTATTTTTCAGTAGAAAAATTTAAATGTTTAGATCCAGTTGCACTAGCCTGAATAAGAGCTGCGATTCCTCGAAGGAACGGAATTTTTTTGATAGATGACAATATCGGTTGTGGACTTCTTGGTACATGATAGTACTCAATCGAGCCATCTTTTCGGCGAATTGCAGTTACGGTATTCTTTTTTCCGCCAAACATGACCCCTTCAACTACCGCCTGTCCACCGTATATCGGTTTAGCTTCTGCCATTTTATTACACCAACCTATGCTGTTTGGATTCACTTTCAGCTTTCATGCTATGAGACATTCATATAACCTTATATCTTAAACTTTACAATGAAAGGATGATTAAAGGCAGCTGCTATGTGTATAAATTCATTTTACAAAAAAATTGAAAAGGACTCCACATAAATACTCCATTCAGAAAAAATAAATTCATCTTCATTTTTTTAGCAAACTTCTAATAGTATTAGGACATACTATTTATGGAGGTGTTGAATAGTGGAAAAACAGCATACAAATGATGATCAGAAAGATTCAAAATTAGATCAAAATCAAAAAGAAAAACCGATGTCACCAGTTGCAAATTGTGTAGTAACGGGTTTTATTGGAGGGCTTTTTTGGAGTATTATCGCACAGCTTGCCTATTATTTTCATTTTAGTGAAATAGGACCGAATATGTTGTTATCATTCTGGAAAACACATAAATGGGCTAGTGGAGTATTAGGTTTTATTATTACGATTCTTCTATGCAGTCTAATCTCAATAGCTATTGCTTTCATATATTATGTGATTTTAAGAAAAATGACTGGTCTTTTATTGGCAGTTTTTTTTGGACTTGTGATTTGGGCTCTCGTTCATTTTGCATTAATACCTTTATTTCCGAATATGAAGACGATTAGTGAATTAGATATGAACACAATCATAACGACCATCTGCATATATATTTTATATGGTGTATTTATTGGTGTTAGTATCTCATTTGAAGAAAAAGAAACACAACGTAGAAAAGAAGCTGATAAGCAGTCGCCTGAAGTTCAATCGTAAAAATCAGATATCTCAACCATCGTAAAAAAAATGCGAGTTAACTTTAGAATATGATAAAATGTTCTTACTGAAAGAAATATATGAATATTACATTTGTAATGAACAAAATGTAGAATTGCTTTCTCATTCTAGATGGTCTGGTTGACTAAATTGGGAAGTGATTTCATTCTTACAAGCGTGTAATAATAAGGTATGCATTGGGTATTATTCTAAAGGAGGAGAAAGAGATGGATAAGTTACAAAAATTACGTGAGAGTTTAGATAAGTTACAAGTAGAGGGTATTCTAATAACAAATCCATATAATAGACGTTATATAACTGGCTTTACTGGCACAGCTGGTGTAGCTCTAATATCTCAGTCTAAAGCGTTATTTATTACGGATTTTCGTTATACTGAGCAAGCAGCAGCACAATGCCCGGATTTTGAAATTATTAAACATACACAGGCTATTCATGAAGAGGTTGCCTACCAAGCTAAATTATTAGGAATTTCTAAGTTAGCCTTTGAACAAGATGTACTTACATACGCAACGTATACTAACTACAAAAATGCATTCAGTGGTGATTTTGTTCCTGTTTCGAATGTTGTTGAGAAATTACGCTTGATAAAGACAAATCCAGAGATTAAGATATTAAAGGAAGCTGCGAAGATAGCAGATGCAGCTTTTGAACATATTATTGGATTCATCCGCCCTGGAATTTCCGAGCTGGATGTTTCTAACGAACTTGAGTTCTTCATGAGAAAACAAGGAGCTACATCGTCTTCATTCGATATCATTGTTGCTTCGGGTCATCGTTCTGCACTTCCACATGGAGTAGCCAGTGACAAAATCATTGAAAAAGGTGATTTTGTAACACTTGATTACGGAGCTTATTATAATGGATACGTATCCGATATCACGCGAACTGTGGCAGTAGGAAACCCAAGTGATGAGCTGAAGAATATTTATAATATCGTATTAGAAGCTCAATTACGTGGTATGGCAGGAATTAAACCGGGAATGACAGGTAAAGAAGCAGATGCGTTAACACGAGACTATATTGAAGAAAACGGATTTGGTCCTAATTTTGGACATTCTACTGGGCATGGAATAGGTTTAGAAGTACATGAAGGGCCAGCATTATCATATAAGAGTGATATCGTCTTAGAGCCTGGTATGGCTGTTACAGTAGAACCAGGTATATACGTGCCTGGTCTTGGCGGAGTTCGTATAGAAGATGATACAATTATAACGAATGAAGGAAATGAAGCTCTTACACATTCACCGAAGCAACTTATTATACTGTAATTTTTGGGAGGAAACATAATGATTTCTGTGAACGATTTTAAAACAGGATTAACAATTGAGGTAGACAACGGAATTT
The DNA here is from genome assembly GCF_000321185.1 of Bacillus sp. AP8. Classification (NCBI taxonomy): domain Bacteria; kingdom Bacillati; phylum Bacillota; class Bacilli; order Caryophanales; family Bacillaceae; genus Bacillus; species Bacillus sp. AP8. The sequence goes on along the minus strand of NZ_CAPG01000040.1, from coordinate 2,109 downwards.
GGCAAGTAATTGATTTCCAACACGTAAAACCAGGAAAAGGAGCTGCCTTTGTTCGTTCTAAACTTCGTAACTTACGTACAGGAGCTATTCAAGAAAAAACTTTCCGTGCGGGTGAAAAAGTAGCAAAAGCACATATTGAAAATAGAAAAATGCAATACTTATATGCAAGTGGAGATCAACATGTATTCATGGATAATGAAACATATGATCAAATCGAATTATCTTCTGCTCAAATTGAGCGTGAATTGAAGTTCTTAAAAGAAAATATGGAAGTATATATCATGACTTATCAAACAGAAACAATTGGTGTTGAGCTTCCAAACTCAGTTACATTAGAAGTAATTGAAACTGAACCTGGTATTAAAGGAGATACAGCATCTGGTGGAACAAAACCTGCTACTGTTGAAACTGGTTTAATCGTTCAAGTGCCATTCTTTGTTAACCAAGGTGATAAATTAGTCATTAATACGACTGATGGATCTTATGTATCGAGAGGATAACAACCAGCTGCTCTTTGTATAGAGTAAAGGATTGTCTAAAACAGTGAATGAATGTATAATTCATTCACTGTTTTTTTATTTATTTTAGAATATAAATATTTATTGTGAAGCGATAGACAAAACTTACTCAAAACAAATACAATAAAGAGGTTGAATATTGACTCAAAAGATGAAAATTATGTGTGAAAGCATATAAAGAAATTGAGAGTTTTTGAAAGGGTTTATCATATGCAGACTATGAACAAGGACATAATCAGTAAGCTGACTCCTGCACGATTAATAGTAGTGTATTATTTTCTTGCAGTTACAGTATCTACAGCTTTATTGAAATTGCCAATAGCACTTAAGCCAGGTGTAGATTTATCATTAATGGATGCCATATTTGTTGCCGCAAGTGCTGTTAGTGTGACAGGTTTGACAACAGTTAATATTTCTGAAACCTTTAGTGTGACTGGAAATTTTATTTTAATGTTTGTCCTCCAAGTTGGAGGAATCGGCATTATGACACTTGGTACATTTATGTGGCTTATTTTTCGGAGAAAAATAGGTTTTAAAGAGCGTAGATTAATAATGCAAGATCAAAACTTATACAGTTTTTCAGGTCTTGTGATTCTATTAAGACAGGTATTAATCATTATCATAACGATTGAGGCAATCGGAGCTATCATATTAGGGCTCTATTTATTAAGATACTTTCCAAATCCTTCAGATGCTTTTTTGCATGGATTATTTATGTCAATCAGTGCCACAACAAACGGAGGTTTTGACATAACAGGTGCTTCATTAATGCCTTATGCTAAAGATTATTTTGTACAGTTTATCAATATAATATTGATAATAATGGGAGCAATTGGATTTCCAGTATTAGTTGAAGTGAAAAACTTTCTATCTCATAAACCTGGACAAAAAAAGTTCCATTTTTCATTATTTGCTAAGTTAACTTCTGTTACTTTTTTTGTTCTGATTATAGTAGGAACTATTGTGATCATACTGCTTGAATATAAAGCGTTTTTCGCTGGAAAGAGTTGGCATGAAGGTTTTTTCTATGCTTTTTTCCAATCTGTTTCTACTCGAAGTGGTGGATTATCTACAGTGGATGTAAGCCAATTTACTGAACCAACTCTTTTAGTAATGAGTGGTTTAATGTTTATAGGGGCTTCTCCGAGCTCTGTGGGTGGAGGAATTCGGACAACGACATTCGTTTTAAATTGCTTGTTTGTTTATCATTTTGCAAGAGGTAATACGCGAATTAAAATATTTAAAAGAGAATTACATGAGCAGGATATTAGAAAAGCAGTAACAGTTACATTAATGGCTTGTTTTATTACTTGCACAGCCGTCATAACATTAAGCATATCTGAAAGCTTTACTCTGACACAAATTATTTTCGAAGTATGCTCAGCTTTTGGAACTACAGGGTTGTCTATGGGAATAACACCGGATTTAAGTACGTTTGGTAAATGTGTGATTATCCTTCTAATGTTTATTGGACGTGTAGGGATTGTTACATTCCTATTTATGATTGGTGGAAAAGAAAAGAAAGTGAATTATCGTTATCCTGAAGAGCGAATTATAATCGGATAATTAAAACAAAAAGGTTCTGAAATAC
>NZ_CAPG01000041.1:0-35249 GCF_000321185.1 Bacillus sp. AP8 | reverse complement strand
AATCATGAATTGATTCTTTGTTTTTTTTTTGTCTGTTTTCTAAAATTTAAATAATCTAAGTGAATAAAAACAGCATAAAAATCGATTGTAACAGAATTCAACTCACACTCTTCCTATATAGAAAATGATTTGAAAATCCATACTCTGGGATTTCGTATGTACATTTTTCCTGCATAGTTGCTCTTTCTTTTTCAAAAGCTAACGTTATACAAAAGGAGAGTAAGCAATGATCGTAAGAAAAGTATTAGGAGATGTACCACTAACAAAAGATTTGAAACTATTGTTAGTTATCGGTGGACTATTTAGTATTAGTGCTGCTTTATCTAACACTTTTGTTAATATTTTTTTATGGAAGCAATCAGGTAGTTTTCTTGAAATTGGTGTATACAATATTACAATTGTACTGTTACAACTAATTTCTTTTGTGCTTGCTGGAAGATTAGCAAAAGTTATGGATCGAGTAATTGTTCTTCGCATGGGTGTTCTTTTTTTAGCGATATTTTATTTAGTTGTACTATTTGTTGGTGATTTTGCTGCAAAATACATTGTTTTATTAGGAGCTATTCAAGGAATTGGTTCAGGATTGTATTGGCTAGCTTACAATGTGTTAACGTTTGAAATTACAGAACCAGAGAATAGAGATTTTTTTAATGGATTTTTAGGGATTTTAAATTCAATAGGTGGTATGGTTGGCCCGTTTACGGCTGGTTTTATCATATCTCATTTAGTTGGAAATACAGGGTATTCTGTTATATTTGCTATTTCGATGATGTTATTTGCTATTGCTGTTATCATGAGTTTCTTCATTAATAGAAGACATGCAAAAGGGAAGTTTTATGTATGGACGATTATCAAAGAACGGAGAAATAGTAGTAATTGGAAAAATATCACTAATGCTCATATCTTTCAAGGTTTAAGAGAAGGGACCTTTTTTTTCATAGTATCTCTTTTTATTTTTATCTCAACGGGCAGTGAACTAGCTCTAGGAACCTTTGGCTTAATTAATTCAGGAATTGGATTACTTACATATTATTGTGTTTCACGATTTGTTAAGAAGAAAAATAGAAATAAGGCGATTTTAATTGGATCAATCGGTTTATTTATTTCCATCTTTTTTCTTCTTTTTCATGTCACGTACTTTAATTTGTTAATGTATGGGGTGGCAATCGCCTTCTTTTACCCGCTTTTATTAGTTCCATATTTTTCATTAACTTATGATGTAATCGGTAGGAGCTGGAAGGCAGCCGAAATGAGAGTGGAATATATTGTTGTTAAGGAATTATTTTTAAATATTGGTAGGGCCCTATCTATCTTCATATTTCTCATTTGTGTTTCTTTTTTGGATATAGTCCGTATCATGCCATATTTGTTAATCTTTTTAGGATCCGGACATATGATGATTTATTTTTATATACGTAAGATTACATTAGACACGCCCACTGTGTAAAAAGGTACTATTATTTTTTGTTGAAGTAAAACTGAGACACTCTGATGAGAGAAATGAGCATGGAAATTTGGCACTCCTCCGCGATTAGCGAACGGATTGAGCGATTTAGCAATCATCGAATATAATTCAACCTAAAGAAAAAGAAATGATGAACTTGAATCGTAAGATTATAGAAGTTTCTTTTTTTGCTAGAAAAAGTATCTATATTTATATACAATAGGTAATGAAAAAATAAAAGATAAGATAATATCCAGTATTAGATATTATACTTTTTCTTATATAGGGAGGATGTGTGCTACAGGTTGAAGAAAACTAAATCCAAAAAGAAAAAGACGCACGTTCCTTTTCGTTTAAATATGCTTTTCTTTATTGTATTTTTATTATTTTCAGGTTTAATTTTGCGACTCGGAGTAGTTCAAATTGTTTACGGAGAAGATTACCGTCGTGAAATCGAACGTACTGAAGAAATTACGGTTAATAATCCAGTCCCTCGCGGTAAGATTTATGATCGTTATTCAAAAATAATTGTAGATAATACGCCTGTCGATGCGATTACGTATACTAGATATCAAACGACTAAAACTGATGAAATGCTAGAATTAGCAGAGACGTTGGCGAAAATTATTGATCAAAATACAGATAAAGTAACAGAACGTGATAAAAAAGATTTTTGGTTATTAAAAAATCCAGAAAAAGCTAAAGAGAAAATCACAAAGGCTGAACTAAAAAAGCTTGAGGAAAATGAGCTTGATAATGGTGATATATATAAGCTGCAGATTAGTCGAGTTACTGAAGATGAAATAAATGAATTTTCAAAGGATGATCTGGAAGTATTAGCAATATTTAGAGAGCTTTCAAGTGCTCGTTCACTTTCACCTCAAATCATTAAAAATGAAGGGGTAACGAGTGAAGAGGTGGCAATTGTTAGTGAAAATCTAGAAGCTTTACCTGGTATTGACGTAACAACAGATTGGGAAAGAAAGTATATTTTTGATAAAACCTTAAAATCGATAATAGGAAAAGTCACTTCTTCAAAAGAAGGGTTACCGTTAGACCAATTACAATATTTTGAAGCTCGTGATTATAACCGAAATGAACGCGTCGGTAAAAGTTATTTAGAACTGCAATATGAAGATGTTCTTCATGGCCAAAAAGCAAAAGTGAAGAATGTTACAGATAAAACAGGTAATGTTTTAGACTCGCAAATTATATCTGAAGGACAAAGAGGGAAAGACTTAGTTCTTACGATTGATATGGACTTGCAAATAGCTGTAGAAAAGATACTGTTAGAAGAGTTGAAATCTAAAAGAGCAATGGGTGGGACGTATTTATTAGACCGTGCATTTGTCGTTTTAATGGATCCAAAAACAGGTGAAATTTTGACACTCGCAGGTAAGCAGTATGATACAAAAGAAAATCAATATGTTGATTATGCACTTGGTACCTTTACTTCATCTTATGCAATGGGATCGGTTGTAAAAGGTGCGACAGTATTAACAGGTTATCAAACAGGTGCTATCCAGCCAGGACAATATATTCTAGATGAACCACTACAAATTAAGGGAACACCTATTAAAAAATCTTGGAAAACAATGGGTAGTATTAGTGACTTAACAGCATTAAAACAATCATCAAACGTATATATGTTTAAAACAGCTATCGCAATTGGCGGAGGTACTTATAGACCTGGACAATCTTTAAATATTAATACTGAAAGTGCCTTTACTACTATGCGATATTTCTATAATCAATTTGGTTTAGGTGTAAGAACAGGAATTGATTTGCCAAATGAAACAGCTGGAGTTAAAGGACCAGTGGATCCTAAAAACCCTGGTTTATTACTGGATTTAGCTATTGGTCAGTATGATACGTACACGCCGCTTCAACTTGCACAATATGTTTCTACAATTGCAAATGGTGGAAAACGATTAGAGCCACACATTGTTAAAGAAATTAGAGAGCCATCTAACGATGAAACAGAATTAGGTTCTATTGTTAAATCGGTATCTCCAAAAGTATTAAATACGCTCGATATGAAGACATCTCAAATAGAACGAGTTCAAAGAGGTTTCAGAAGTGTTATGAGTGAGCCAGGTGGTACTGGTTTGTCTGCATTCCAAGGGGCAGATTATCAACCAGCAGGTAAAACAGGAACAGCTCAAGCCTTTTATGACGGTCCTCGTAAGAAATATGCAAATGATGAAACAATGAACATCACTTTGGTTGCATATGCACCTTATGACAATCCTGAGATCGCAATGTCAGTTGTTGTACCTTGGGCTTATCAAGGTAGAACGGGACATAGCATGAATTTAAATATCGGTCGAAAAGTTATGGATAAGTATTTTGAGTTGAAAAAGCAACGTACAAATGAAAATACCCATAATCAACAAACGAATACGGAAGAGTAATGAAAAGGAGATGTCAACAAAAGATATACTTTTGTTGGACATCTCTTTTTATTTTAACTTTCTTCTTTATTAAAAGCTGTTTCCTAAAAGGTTGGTTGATTGTGGAGCGTAAGGTGCGAGACCCCTGCGGGAGCAGCGAGACAGGTGAGATCCCATAGGCGTTATGCGCCGAGTATGCCGCCCCGCGGAAAGCAAGCATCCTGAAGCGTTTCAATCTACTTACTTATTAATAGGAGACAAATCCTTATTAAAAGAGAAAAGAGGTTAAGCAAAAAACCTTGTCAAAGCGGGTACAACTGCTTTTATTGGAAAGTAAGAATACACACATACTCAACTTGCTTTAATTAAAATAATACATTATGAAGCGTAGAGGCTTTTTAAAAAGAGATTGAAATCACTTTTTAGAAAGCTTTTTTTACTATTTACAAAACTCTAACAGTCCTTTACATATCCTTTACATTGTATTAAAACCTCTTTAATACTTGTGGAGTATTCTTAAACTTGTAAAGCAAAGCAATAATAAACAGAGTTTCTAGGAGGAATTAGAGGATGAAAGGTTTAAGGTATATGGCATTAACAGCTACAATGACAGGATTACTTGCATTTACTGCAGCATGTGGTTCGTCTGACACAGAGAAGCAAAGCGGTGCAGGTGATAGCAATAAATCCTTAGCAGGAGACGTAGCAATTGATGGTTCATCAACTGTATACCCTATCATGGAAGCTGTATCAGAAGAATACATGTCAGTACAACCAGATGTAAAAGTTTCAGTAGGATTCTCTGGTACTGGTGGAGGTTTTAAGAAATTTATCGCAGGTGATACGGACATCAGTGATGCTTCTCGTCCGATAAAAGATGAAGAAAAAGCTCAACTAGAAGAAAAAGGTATGGATTATACGGAATTAGAATTAGCTTATGATGGTATTTCAATTGTTGTAAACAAAGATAATACATGGGTTGAATCTTTAACGGTTGATCAACTTAAAAAGTTATGGGTAAATGATGGAAAAACAAAATTATGGTCTGATATTGATCCATCTTGGCCTAAAGAAGAAGTTAAATTCTATGCTCCTGGAACAGACTCAGGCACTTATGACTATTTTAACGAAGTTATTTTAGAAGAAAATCCAATTGATGAAAAAGCTACTTTGTCTGAGGATGATAACGTACTTGTACAAGGTGTAAGCGGAGATAAAAATGCTATTGGTTTCTTTGGATTTGCATACTATCATGAAAACAAAGATAAATTAAAAATTGTAAAAATTGATGGCGGTAATGGAGCAGTTGAACCAACTCATGACACAATTCAAGACGGATCTTACGCACCATTATCTCGTCCACTATTCTTATATGTTTCTAATAAATCTGTAGCAGAAAAAGAACAAGTGGCTGATTTCTTAAATCACACATTTGAAGTAGCTGGTGAAATGGCAGAAGAAGTTGGTTATGTTAAATTACCAGAAGATAAATATACAGATGCACTTGATAAATTAAAATCTCTTGAAAAATAATTACAAAGCAATAGAAATGAGTTGGGAAGCGAATAACGCTTCTCAACTTGTTATGTTCAATTCGCATATAAAGGCAAAAGAATGTTTATAGTTTTACTTGGATGAAAGGGGTTATTACTATGGCTTTAAGCCAACAAAAGGATACATCAATCCGGCAAATGATTGAAGAGAAAAAACAGAAAAAGAATAAATTTAAATTTGAAAAATTTGTTCCATATTTATTGCTGTTTGCAGCAATCATTTCAGTGTTAACAACAATTGGTATTGTACTCACATTAATATTTGAAACGTTCGAGTTTTTTACTAGAGTTTCTATTATAGAGTTTTTAACAGAAAAGAAATGGTATCCCTTCTCTGCTACTGATGCAAGTTTTGGAATTATGCCATTAGTAGTAGGTACATTAAAAGTAACTGGTATTGCAACTTTAGTTGCGGTTCCTATTGGTTTAGCAACAGCTATTTTCTTGAGCGAGTATGCAAGTGAGAAAACTCGTAAAATAATAAAACCGATTCTTGAGGTATTAGCTGGAATTCCGACGATTGTTTATGGCTTTTTTGCTTTAACTTTTGTCACACCTATTTTAAGAGAAATATTTCCGTCTTTAGAAATATTTAATGCTCTTAGTCCCGGAATCGTAATCGGAATTATGATTACTCCAATGATTGCATCTCTTTCAGAAGATGCCATGTCATCTGTTCCAAATAGTATTCGTGAAGGGGCATTTGCCTTAGGGGCAACTAAGCTAGAAACGACATTTAAAGTCATTTTACCTGCAGCAATTTCTGGAATAATGGCTTCTATTGTATTGGCGCTATCGAGAGCGATAGGAGAAACAATGATTGTGTCTGTGGCAGGTGGATCAACACCATCATTAGGATTTGATGTTACATCATCTATTCAAACGATGACATCCTATATTGTTCAAGTAAGTACTGGTGATGCAGGATTTGGTACGACAATTTACTACAGTATTTATGCTGTTGGTATGACTCTATTCTTATTCACATTACTTATGAATTTGTTAGCTCAATACATTTCTCGCAAGTTTAAGGAGGAATATTAATGAAGTACATGAATGAGGAAGTTGTACTGAAAAAAATGACTAGTCGATTATGGTCAAATCGTATTTGCAAAGTATTATTTTTCTTTGCAACTTTATTTGGCTTAGTTATACTATCACTCTTGTTATATCGGATATTCTCTCAAGGAATTAGACATTTAGATTTAGATTTTTTAAATAGCTTTGCATCAAGAAAACCCGAAGAGGCTGGAGTTAAAGCCGCATTTATCGGAACCATTTGGTTAATGGCTGTTGTCGCACCTATATCCATTATTTTTGGAGTTGGAACAGCTTTATATCTTGAGGAATATGCAAAGAAAAATCGATTCACAACATTTATTAAGATTAACATTTCAAACCTAGCGGGTGTTCCTTCTATTGTATTTGGTTTACTAGGTTTAACGATTTTCGTAAGAGCTTTAGCTTTAGGTAATTCCGTACTAGCAGCTGGTCTAACAATGAGCTTACTTGTTTTGCCTGTTATTATTGTAGCAGCCCAAGAAGCTATTCGTGCAGTTCCTAAAGAACTTCGTGAAGCTTCCTACGGTATGGGAGCAACAAAATGGCAAACTATCGTGCGAGTTGTATTACCAGCAGCATTGCCTGGTATTGCAACGGGAGCAATATTAGCCCTATCACGTGCGATAGGAGAAACAGCTCCACTAATTGTTGTAGGTATTCCAATGTTTATTGCATTTTTACCTAGAACCGTGTTTGATACATTTACAGTTTTACCGATGCAAATTTACAACTGGACTTCAAGACCACAAGAAGAGTTTCAATTTGTGGCTGCATCAGGAATTATCGTGCTACTTGTCCTATTAATTTTTATGAATTCAGTAGCTGTATTTATTCGTAATAAATTTCAAAAAAGATATTAACGAATGATTTAAATGTATAAGCATATTTGTCTATAGGAGGACGACTAACTATGAGTATGGTTTTAGATAAAAAAATGATGGTAGGAAATGAAAAGTTTGTCCAACAGGTGGATGAGACTATGAAAAATAAAGTTTATGAAACAAAGCAACTAAATTTGTGGTATGGTGACAATCATGCTTTAAAAGATATTAATTTAGATATATACGAAAATGAAGTTACTGCTATCATTGGACCGTCTGGTTGTGGTAAATCAACATACGTGAAAACACTTAATAGAATGATCGAGATGGTTCCTGTTGTGAAGACATCAGGAGAAATTAAATATCGCGGTAGAAATATTTTAGATAAGTCATACACAGTGGAAGAACTCAGAACAAAAGTTGGCATGGTGTTCCAAAAACCAAATCCATTTCCAAAATCCATTTATGAAAATGTCGTTTATGGACCTAAAATTCATGGAATTCGAGATAAAAAAGTTCTAAAAGAAATCGCTGAAAAAAGCTTACGTCAAGCTGCTCTATGGGATGAAGTAAAGGACCGCCTAAATGAAAACGCATATGGATTATCTGGTGGACAGCAACAAAGACTTTGTATGGCACGTTGTTTAGCAATTGAACCAGATGTTATTCTTATGGATGAACCCACTTCGGCTTTAGATCCAATTTCTACATTAAAGGTAGAAGAGTTGGTTCAAGAATTAAAGCAAAACTATAGTATCATCATTGTTACTCATAATATGCAACAAGCTGCGCGAATTTCAGATAAAACAGCCTTCTTCTTAAATGGAGAGGTTATTGAATTTGATGCAACCAATACGATTTTTTCTAATCCATCAGATAAAAGAACAGAAGATTATATTACAGGGCGATTTGGTTAAAGTGAAACTTCCATCAGTAGGATTTTAATGTATCTTCAACTGATGGTTTAGTTAAACCAATCGATTCTTACTGACGCTTTTCTCCCGCTTAAAATACTTTGCCTTCTCTTCGGTTTTGAAGTAGGAGTTTAGTGTCAGTTAGTAAGGGATAAGTTGTTAAAGGAGAGGGAAGCATGGCTGTACGTGAAAAATTTGAGGATGATTTACATTTACTAAAAGATAAATTAGTTTCACTTGGAAAACTAGCAGAAAGTTCATTAATCAAAGCTTTTGAAGCTTTTGAAACACAAAACTATGACTTAGCTTTAGAAGTTCTTGAGGGTGATGAAAAAGCAAACATACTAGAAGAAGAAATAAATGACTTCGCTATTCTGCTAATTGCAAAGCAACAGCCAGTGGCGATTGATTTGCGCAGAATTATTGCTTGTATAAAAATTGCCGCAGATGTAGAAAGAATTGCGGACTATGGAGTAAACATAGCTAAAGCAGCTATTCGTATCGGCAATAAAAATCAAAGCATTCAAGTCGATGAGCTGAAAAAGATGCACACGCTCGTATTAGAAATGCTTAAACTATCTATAAAAGCTTACGTAGAAGAGGATATTCAAGTTGCAAAGGATATCTCATTAATGGATGATGAAGTAGATCATCTTTATGGACAGTCTATGAAACAGCTTCTTAAAGATTCATATGAACAGTTCCAACAAGTAACGCAAATCTCTCTAGTAGCTAGACATCTTGAGAGAACGGGTGATCACATTACAAATATTGCAGAAAATATTTATTATTTGGTTCGTGGTCGTCATCTTGATTTAAATAAATAAGCCAATGTGGAAAGCCTTCAATAAGTATGTTAGATATTATTGAAGGTTTTTTTGTATGAGAGTAGCTATAATTATTCGAAATATTATGTAAATGATGTTTAAAACAGGTAAAATATTGAAAGAATATTATAAAAATTATGTAAAGTGTAGGTCGGGGGTCTTATATACAATTAAAACTAAAGTGTATTAACAAAATTTTTATGTTAAGGTAACATTAAAATTGGAAGAAATAGTAACGAGGAGTGGATAGCCGTGGAAGTGACTGTAAGTCTACAAAATGTCACCAAGAAGATTAAAAGCAAAACGATTATCGATCAGTTAAGTTTTGATGTTTATGCTGGAGAAATTTTTGGATTCCTTGGTCCAAATGGAGCAGGGAAAACAACAACTATTCGTATGATTGTTGGTCTGATGAAAATGACAGATGGTGACGTTATGATATGTGGAGAAAGTGTTAAACGTAATTTTGAAAAAGCCATTAGTCATGTCGGAGCAATTGTTGAAAATCCTGAAATGTATAAATTTTTAACGGGATATGAAAATCTTAAGCATTTTGCTAGAATGTCATCTAAAATTGATAAAACACGCATTGATGAAATTATTGAATTAGTTGGCTTAAAGGATCGAATTCATGAAAAAGTTAAGACATATTCATTAGGAATGCGTCAGCGTCTTGGTTTAGCCCAAGCATTACTGCATAGGCCAAAAGTTCTTATATTAGATGAGCCGACAAATGGATTAGATCCCCAAGGTATCCGTGAAATTCGAGATTATCTGAAACGATTATCGCGTGAAGAAGGAATGTCTGTTATTGTTTCAAGTCATCTTTTATCAGAAATGGAAATGATGTGTGATCGATTTGGAATTATCCAAAATGGTAAATTGGTTGATATTGAAAGTGTTAATAAATTTACGGAGCAGGAAAAGTCTTTATTTAGTATCAAGGTAAAGCCTTTAGACAGTGCTTTCCAAATAATAAATCAAACATACCCTGAGGTTCATCCAGAATTAGTAAATGGTCAATTACAGTTTATGACTGTAGAGGAGAAAATCCCAAATATAATTAGAGAATTAGTAGAACATGATATTTCAATCTTTAGTGTCGAACCTATTAAGGTATCTTTAGAAGAGAAATTTCTACAAATTACTGGAGTAGGAGGGCAAATTCAATGAGACTTATTACTAATGAAATGATGAAATTATTTAAACGTCCTTCGACTTTCATTATGATCGGACTATTAGCTATAGTAATTATTGGTATTGGTGGATTAATGAAATATTTTGAGGTTTCAACTGATGCTCCTGCTAATGAAAGTAGTTGGCAACAAGACTTAAAGGCTGAAAACACTCAAATGATTGAATCTATGAAATCAACCACTATGGATAGTGAAAAAGAATTTTATCAAAAAGAAATCGCTATAAATGAATATCGTTTGCAACATGAAATAGCACCTGATACTTATTCGAATGTATGGTCATTTATGAATAGTATGACTCAAATAATCAATTTTATAGCTATTATTACTATTGTGGTTGCTGCAGGAATTGTAGCAAATGAATTTTCAACGGGTACCATAAAGCTATTGTTAATTCGCCCTGTAAATAGAGTGAAAATTTTAATAAGTAAGTATGCGACTGTTCTTCTTTATTCTGCAGCCATGATTTTATTTGCATTCCTTCTATCATTTTTAGTAGGAGCTGTTTTATTTGGATTTGGTGATGCTGGTCCATATTTATCGTATAGTGATGGAGAAGTTATTGAAAGAACACAGCTAGGAGCTGCTTTCTTTACATTTGGTTTATCATCTGTTGGATTATTAATGCTTACAACTATGGCATTTATGATTTCTGCAGCTTTCAGAAATAGCTCTTTAGCGATAGGAATTTCACTTTTCTTATTATTAATGGGACCAAGTTTGACTGGTTTGTTAGCAATAAAATTCGATTGGGCGAAATATATTTTATTTGCAAATACAGATTTAATGGGATATTTCGAAGGAAGAGTACTTATTGAAGGGATGACCTTGCCATTTTCGTTAGTTGTTTTACTTGTTTATTTTATTATTTTTCATCTTGTTTCGTTTTTATTCTTCACGAAGCGTGATGTCACAGCATAATTAGAAAAGCTCTAGGTCTTGAGATAAAAACGAAATAATGTATTTAGATTGTAAGTGTGAACATAAGAAGAAATGTAAGGGGCCTCCAAAAAGTGATTTCTAATCACTTTTTGGAGGCCCCTTCGCTTTATATGGAGGTCGTTTATTGAAAACACTTGATTTGATAATGTAAATTCCATTTCTTTAAAAAAACTGATGTTACGTGCTTTATGAAAGATTTACAATAGGGATAGGTAGCAGGCTAAATTGAGATACCTCCTTTACTTTTGCGTTACATTCATTCAATTTTTGTTATGATACGGGCAATTTGTTCATATGACATTTCACTTGTAAGGACAAATTTACCAATTTGCACTTTTTTTGAAAAATCATGTTCGCTTAAGTATTGATCAAATTTTATAGCATCATCAATAATATGATTTAACTGCAGTGTTTGACATATTTCTTCTGTTTTCATGCCCTTATTAACAGCTAGCGTATACGATTTTGCTTGTTTAGAAACGGAATCATTTTGGTTATTGTTACTATTGGATGGGGTTTTTGGTTCTTTTTTCACAGAATGATTCTTATTAGGTTCTTCGTCGGTTTTTACAAGTTTATATCCTAGTTTTTGACTAGCAGCTTTTAGCTGAGTGTAAGTCATTGGCTGTTCTTGTTTCTTTTCATCTATGTAGTATAAGCTACCAAGAACAATTGTAGCTATTAATAATCCAGTAGCAAATCCTCTAATACTTCCTCTACTCATCATTAAATCCCTCTCAATTGATTGCTATGTAAAATAGCCGTAATATCTTCAATAGATAATGATGAACGTTGAGAGATTTCATCTATTGAGTAACCTTGATTATATAAAGCTAGAACTTGACTTTTTAATATTTCATTCACTTTATTTCCTCTTTTGATTGGATTTTCTGGAATAAAACTAGTAGAGTCTTGTATTAATAGCTCCTCTTCTAAAATTTGCAATTTCTTCTTAAGTTGATACATATCTTGCATATGCTGCAATGAAAGTTCCTCGATATTTCTTTCTAATTCTGTTGTACGATCTTTTTTAAAAAACGATAGAATAAATAATAGGATTGAGAGTCCTAATAAAATTATAATAGCAATCTTCACTTCATCACCCCAAAACTTAGTAGTATATTCTAATCTATCATACACATTTTCCTACTTTTTTGCTGAACATCTTATCGGATTTATTTGATTTTTATAAATATAGGACAAAGTATTTAATTTTTTGTCAAAAATAGACAATGTATTAATCGCGGAATGAATAGTTAGAATGATATTTTTATAAAATTTTATTTGGTGAGAATAATTTTCAAATATCGACAATTTGCGTTTATTGTTACATTATTTGTTAAATGTTAACATGATATTAAGAAAAGATTCCGAATAGTTTAAAAACATTTCCGGGATTAAAATCTGTTCAATTTTGGGGATGATTTTAATTCATATGTAGGAATAAAGGAAGGCTCTTACCTGAATAGAATCATTGGGAAAATTTTTATTTATTTTTAAGTGAACGTTTATGCTAATTGTAACTGTGAGATTTTCAGATTCGAGAAATAATCGTAACATTCATAAAAGTACAATATATGAAAAATATTGATAAATCATAAAAAATATCGGTAAAGGAGAGTGTAGGATGAATAGTTTCGTGTCAGCAAATAAGAGTAACCTTGAATGCAATGATATCTGTCCTTCTTTAAATGAGAGGCTTGGATCAACGCCTATCCGTATTGGTGTATGGGATAATGGAATTTTATCTTGGGAATATCCATTAAAAAATGATTTTTATCAAATGAACAATGAATTGTTTTCTATTGCTTCTATGAGCTGTTCAACGGAATATGAAATAATAAATATACAAGTAATAAATAAAAAGGCGCTGAGTAAGCAAGTCAAAATCATTGTTCAATATGACAGTGTTTTTGAAAAGAATAGCCTGGCTTTCTATAGTCCAAATGAAAATGCTATCATTCATTTTTCAGATGATACAGTAACAATGATTGGTGGAATATTGAATGGTAAGGGAATGTGTCAATATTGTATCCAAGAAAATAACTTCGCTAGCACTAGCCAATTATTACGTAATCTTGAATGTGGAAGCTTACCTATGTCTTGGTTAGCTAAAGGTGATATAAGTAGTACCTTTACTCTTGAAACGAAGCTAACAAGTGGAGAGATAAACGAAGGGAAAATTTGGACATTTCATTCTACATCAACAGAATTGGTTCGAGAAATGAAAAATGAAATGATTCTCCTCTAATTATTTTTTTGAAAATATATCATTATTGTTTTGAAATAAAAACATACTAGCATTTCAATAAGAAAAATGATATTATAGAAAGGTCCTATGCTAAGATGACATGATGTTTGGAGGGAATTATTAATGCGTGTAAATATTACGTTGGCTTGCACAGAATGTGGAGACCGTAACTATATTTCTAAAAAGAATAAACGTAACAACCCAGATCGCCTTGAACTTAAAAAATATTGTTCAAGAGAAAAGCGTGCAACATTGCACCGCGAAACTAAGTAAACAACAGGAATTACTCCTGTTGTTTTTTTTTATAAGATTGTTTTCTAAAAGATAAATAAGTTCGCTGAATAAATAGAGTATAAAATCGACTGGAGCGTAAGGTGCTAGACTCCTGCGGGAGCAGGTGAGACCCCACAAGGTCCTTATGCATCGAGGAGGCCTCACCACCTGCCCCGCGGAAAGCGAGCATTCTGGAGCAGAATTCAACTCCTATATACAATACTTGTTCATAGGCAACAAAGTATGTGAAAACAGCCTTTTATACAAATAAACAATCATAAGTTTAATCTATGGATTTAGTGGGTCTAGTATAGAGAATTATGTGGGAAATCATTAAGAACGAATAAGAGGTGTTTTTAGCTCTTATAGACTTGAGTAAAGTTAGTGTGTGTTGTCTAACAGACTTAAATTAATAAAAATAATGCATGGAATCCGTTATAAATACGAAAGGTAACGGAGCCAAACATAATGAAAATGGTGATTGAATACATATGGATAAAAAACAATTAAGGGATGAAGTGAGAAATCGATTAAAACAAATACCAAAACAACAGTTCAAACAACAATGTCAGGCTATATCTCATCGATTATTTAAGACAGAGGAATGGGTAAATGCCCAGACAGTTGCTATAACAATTTCTAATGAATTAGAAATCGATACTACTTCTATCATTGAGCAAGCTTGGCTTGAAGGGAAGAAGGTAGCTGTTCCAAAATGTAAATCTTCTGATAAAACGATGACGTTTCGTTATATTGAGAGTTTTGAACAACTTGAAACGGTATATTATCAATTGCAAGAGCCTATTGTTGAACAAACAGAAGAAGCTTTACAAAGTCCATTTGATGTCATGATTGTACCTGGAGTTGTTTATGATAAATCAGGATATCGGATTGGGTTTGGAGGAGGATATTATGATCGTTATTTGGAGAATTATAAAGGATTGACTATTTCACTTCTTTTAGAAGAACAGTTATATCAGAATATCCCACATAACCAATTGGATGTTCCTGTTTGTTTATTAATTCTACCGAATGGAGTCATAGAAACAAATGGTTGAAATAATACTATATATAGCCCTAATTGTAATCACTAGTATGGGTGGATATTATATTAAATCTTTATCATTATCTGGTAGTATAGCTACTTTTATTACTGGATGCTGTGTAGTGATTGGTTTTGGTTGGAGAGGTTTATTCGTATTAGGTGCGTTTTTTTTAACTTCAAGCTTATGGTCCAAATATAAACATCAACAAAAAGGGACATTAAATGACATGCTTGAAAAAGGAGCTCGAAGAGATTGGATTCAAGTTGTAGCAAATGGTTCAATTGCTTCAATTTCTTCACTTCTGTTTTTCTTCACGAATGAAAATATATGGCTATATGCTTTTATAACTTCGATTGCCGCGGCTAATGCTGATACTTGGGCCTCAGAGATTGGGGTCTTAAGTAAAAGAAAACCAATCTATATTTTATCTGGGAAAATGGTGGAGAAAGGAACATCCGGAGCTATATCATGGCTTGGAACCTTATCTTCTTTAGGCGCATCTCTTTTTATCGGACTTTTAAGCTTTAGCTTGTTTTCTATTCAATCCTTTACCTTATTGCTTTTGGTCATACTGATAGGATTTCTAGGGAGTGTGATTGATACACTATTAGGTGCAACTATTCAAGCTATTTATCAATGTAAGATATGCGGTCTCAAAACAGAAAAAAAATACCATTGTCGAGAAAAAACATTTTTAATAAAAGGAGCGAATTGGTGCAATAATGATATAGTAAACGTTTCGTCTATTTTCATTGCAACGCTGATCTTTGTATTCTCTTATATGATTTTTGTGGGTTATTAAGGATATTGAAGAAAGAATAACCTAACGGCCCATATAATTCCATAAAAAGTTTGTGAAATATTGAACTTGTAACAAAATGGACATCTATGAAGCGCTTACTTAACAACATGACTACCGTATTTTATATTAAAATTCTAGCGTATACTTAATAAGTACACTTTATAAGAAAAATGTTTTTTCGAAAGGAAAGAATGAAATGAACACAAAAAATAAAGTTAATCGAGTAGTACTAGTTGGAACTGGTTTTGTAGGAAGTAGCTATGCTTTTGCATTATTGAACCAAGGAATTACTGAAGAGCTGGTATTAGTTGATGTGAATAAAGAAAAAGCAGAGGGCGAAGCAATTGATATGAACCACGGTTTACCATTCGCACCTTCAAAAACTAAAGTGTGGAGTGGATCATATGCTGATTGTAAAACAGCAGATATCGTTGTTTTAACAGCTGGAGCAAACCAAAAACCTGGAGAAACACGTTTAGATTTAGTAGCTAAAAATACAGCGATTATGAAATCTATTGTAGAAGAAATTATGGCTACTGGTTTTGATGGAATTTTCTTAGTTGCAGCAAACCCAGTTGATATTTTAACTTATGCTGCTTGGAAATTCTCTGGTCTTCCAAAAGAGCGTGTAATTGGATCAGGTACAATTCTAGATACAGCACGTTTCCGTTATGAGCTTGGAGAATATTTTGATATTGATACTCGTAACGTTCATGCATACATAATCGGTGAGCACGGTGATACTGAACTTCCTGTATATAGCCATGTTAATTTAGGTGCAAAACCACTCGCAAAAGCTCTTGAAACAAAAGCTGATTATAAAAAAGAAGATCTTGATGAAATGTTTGTAAATGTTCGTGATGCAGCTTACAAAATCATCGATCGTAAAGGTGCTACGTATTATGGAATTGCAATGGGATTAGCTCGTATTACTAAAGCGATTCTTCAAGACGAAAACAGTATCCTAACAGTTTCGGCTTATCTAGAAGGTCAATATGGCCAAGAAGATATCTACATTGGAGTTCCATGTGTAGTAAATCGTAGCGGATTAAGAGAAATTGTTGAATTAGAGCTTAATCAAGAAGAGAAAGAAAAATTTGCTCATTCAGTAAAAGTTCTAAAAGAAACAATGGCTCCAATTGAATCTTTAAAATAGAATGTTTTTTAAAAGATTTTTGCTTTATCTTTAAATAA
The DNA here is from genome assembly GCF_000321185.1 of Bacillus sp. AP8. Classification (NCBI taxonomy): domain Bacteria; kingdom Bacillati; phylum Bacillota; class Bacilli; order Caryophanales; family Bacillaceae; genus Bacillus; species Bacillus sp. AP8. The sequence goes on along the minus strand of NZ_CAPG01000041.1, from coordinate 18,531 downwards.
GTTCGCTGAATAAATATAGTATAAAAAAGTCGAATGGAGAGTTAGGTGCGAGACTCCTGAGGGAGCAGCGGGATAGGTGAGAACCCACAGGTACTATGTGCCGAGGATGCTCACCACCCGCCCCGCGGAAAGCGAGCATCCTGGAGTGGAATTCAACTCAGCCTATATTCAATACTTGTTCATAGGCAACAAATTATGCGAAAACATCCTTAAAATAGCTTTATTACACAAAATTGCTGTTTTGGATGAAGGTGAATGAGGAGCAGAATCCTGAAGGATCAAAAGCGACTTCAAATAAATGTTTGCGATAATTCGTGCTCACTTGACTCATCGAAGACTTAAAATATTTATAATATAATTCATAAAAATCCCTCTTATGATGAACACTATCACCTAGGAGGGATTATTTTATGAAAATGTTTTTGGTAAAAGTCATTTTACTTATTGTTTTGTTTAGATTGGCTTATAAATATCGATATCGATTAATGAATTTATTACTTAGTATTAAGTTCATTAGACGTTATATAGTAGCACAGTCTATGAAAATGCCTTTTCCTAGTGGATTTCTTTTTCAAAGCTTTATTTCTTAGAATAAAGGCTATTAGTTTATAACAAAATAAGAACCCATACTTTTGAACTAGTGTTTCTTTTAGCAGCCATGCTTAAAAATAAGCTTACAATTGTAGGAAAACATATCTGGACTTCTTACAAGTTTTGTCTTATTTTTATTGCATGGCTATTTTTTAGTTTGCGAGTGAAAATTTTTAACAAATACTAATTTTTTTAGTTATTCATTGTGTTTTTTCTTTTATAATGATAGAAATAGTTAAGAGCATAGAGTGTTTAGTGAAAGTAGGGAAGAGTGTGAGCTTTAATGAGGACTATTTATTCTGGCGTACAATTAGAACGTTAACACAAGAATATGGATATAGCATGATTACCATGTCAGAAAGTCAAAATGAGGTTTGGCTAGAAGATAATAAAAATTCAAATTCGGTTATTAGATTGATGCGAATTGACTTTGATTGGGCAATCGCGCTAAAGAAAGATCTTAATCGTACTGCGCTTGTTGGGGAAAACATTCGTAAAAAGTTATTTAAAAAGCCAATTTCAATCATCAATTTATATTTTACTAAATTTAAACCTGTGGATGATTATGCAGCATATGAAACGAATCAAATAAAAAATAATAAAACGACCATTTCTACAACTATTATTGATTCATTAAGCTTTAAAGAGGGCTTACAAAAGGTTGAAGAAAAGCTACAAATTAATTTGGAGCAGGTTAAGGTAATACCAGAAGATATTAGCGAAGAAAACATTGCACAGCTTAAAAATAGCGCAATTCAAGCAAGCTTAGAAAAAAGACAAGAAGAGCAAAATATGTTTCAATACGGAAAGCCGTTTTTAACTAAAGTCTTTTTGGCTATTCAAATCATTATATTTATTGCGATGGAGATTGTGGGTAGTAGTGAAAGTAATATAACCCTTGTAGAATTTGGTGCGAAATATAATCCGTTGATTCTTGATGGAGAATGGTGGCGTTTTATTATGCCAATCTTCATCCATATTGGATTTCTTCATATATTAATGAATTCAGTTGCTCTCTATTATATAGGTTCTGAAGTTGAAAGATTATATGGAAGCATTCGTTTTTTCTTCATCTATTTGTTTGCGGGATTTGCAGGGGTATTAGCTAGCTTTATTTTCTCGACTAATATATCTGCTGGTGCAAGTGGAGCGATTTTTGGTTGTTTTGGGGCCCTATTGTATTTCGGTATTGCTCATCCAAAATTATTCTTAAGAGCAATGGGAACGAATATTATTGTGTTAATCGTTATCAATTTATTAATGGGATTTATTATATCTGAAATTGATAATGCGGGTCATATTGGCGGATTGCTTGGTGGATTTGCAGCAGCGGCTGTTGTTGGATTACCAAAAGCAAAGAAACCGTTGTTCCGTATATTCGGTGGAGTGGCTCTTGTTTTAGTGACTATATTCCTCTTAAACTACGGTTTTGACAAGCAAAGAAATGCAAATCAAGATGTAGCGTTAGCATCATTAGCACAAGAATATATCAATAAAGGAGAGAATGAAAAGGCAAAAAAAATCCTATTATCTTCTATTAATAATGATATTATTTCACCGAATGCCTATTTTTTTCTTGGGAACTTTAGCATAGATGAAAAAGACTTTGATCAAGCACAAAAATATTATAAAAAAGCTATTGAATTAAACCCAGAATTTCATCAAGCACATTTTAACTTAGCTTTGACCTATTTACAAAATAATGAGGTATCTGAGGCTAAAAAGCATGTAGACAAAGCATTGGAGTTAAATCCAAATGATGAAGCTTATACAAAAGTTTCTGACCAGATAAAAGCTTGGTTGCAACAAAATAAATAACTTATATTCAAGAAAAGGAAACATCTAATGGTATGTTTCCTTTTTTTTATGTCCAAAATTAACGATAGGTAGAAAGGAGTTAACGTAATGAGCTTGATTAAACATTCTGTGTCTAAACATATTGAAGACAATCTTACTTATTTAAATGATGCCATGGCGGTGGATAAAAGTTTCGACGTCATTCGTCTTGACGTCGTTTATGCGAATCGTAAAATGGCTCTTTTCTTAATTGATGGTTTTGTTAAGGATGATATTCTTCATTATTTAATGAAGGTACTCCTTGAGTTAAACGAGGGGGATTTAGATCCAGATCCACTAGAAAAATTATTAAAAACATACATACCGTATGTAGAGGTTGAGGCTACTGATAATCTTGATCAGGTAATTGACAGTGTTCTAGCTGGTCCAACAGCACTAATTGTAGACGGTATTGATCGCGCCATCTTAATAGATGCTAGAACATATCCTGTCCGAGGACCTCAAGAACCAGACATGGAAAGGGTTGTACGTGGAGCGAGAGATGGTTTTGTTGAGACTCTTGTTTTTAACACAGCCTTAACAAGAAGAAGAGTCCGAGATCGAACATTGAGAATGGAATATATGGCGATTGGTCGAAGGTCCAAAACCGATGTAGTCGTTTGCTATATAGAGGACATTGCGAATAGCCATTTTGTAAGGGATGTTAAAGAGTCATTGGAACAAATCGATACGGATGGCTTACCTATGGGTGAAAAAAGTATTGACGAATTTATAACAGGACAATATTGGAATCCCTATCCTATTATGCGTTACACAGAGCGCCCTGATACTACTGCTGCTCATCTATATGATGGTCATGTTATTGTATTCGTGGATGGGTCTCCAAGCGCATTAATCACTCCTTCGACGTTTTGGCATCATCTTCAGCATGCTGAAGAATATCGAAATAAGCCTTTAGTAGGAGCTTATTTAAGATTGGTTCGATTTTTGGCAGTATGGGCATCCATTTTTATTTTGCCACTATGGTATTTCTTAGCTGAAAATCCCACCTTCTTACCAGCTTCCCTTTCATATATTGGACCAAATGAGGTTGGTCATATTCCATTGATTTTTCAGTTTCTCATCATCGAAGTAGGTTTAGACATGCTTAGAATGGCAGCGATTCATACTCCATCATCACTAGCTACGGCACTAGGTTTAGTTGCTGCTTTGATGATAGGTGGAGTAGCAGTAGAAGTGGGGTTGTTATCGAATGAGGTTATTTTATATTTATCGATGGCTGCCATAGGTACATTCGCTACACCTAGCTATGAATTGAGTTTAGCTAACCGATTAATTCGTTTAGCATTATTATTGTCTACAGCGATATTCGGATTACCTGGCTTTGTCATTGGTATAACTATTTTTATACTACTATTAATTAATATGAAATCATTGGGCGTCCCTTATATGTGGCCGTTTATCCCATTTTCTTATCGGGCATTAAGAGATGTCATTATACGAGCACCAATGCCATTAAAAAATCGGCGCCCTAAAGCTCTGCATCCTAAAGATCCAGATCGATAATTCGTGCAAGGAAAATTTTCCTCTATCTTGTGAGTTTGTTATAGTTCAGATATACTTTATGTGTAATTACACATAAAGTATATCTTTGTATTGTTGGGACAAATCTTCTACAATTCAAAGGTTGAACAAATCGGATTCATGCTGGTTCTTAACCTACCAATTAGGCAACTTTACTAATATGTTTAATAGATGGGAAAGTAGGTACCAGTTAGAATGGGACAAAGAGGGAAATTATGCAGACTATATATGATATCCAACAGTTGTTAAAAAAGTTTGGTACGATTATTTATGTGGGAGACCGTTTAGCTGATCTTGAATTAATGGAATTTGAATTAAGAGAGCTATACAAATCACAGCTTATTGAAATCAAAGATTTTCAAGTAGCTATGATGTTATTGAGACGAGAAATTGAGATCGAAAAAGAAAAAAAAGTGTAAGGTGGAGTATTATGGAAAAGTGGTTAATTGGAGTAGATTTAGGTGGTACAACTACGAAATTAGCTTTTATTACGTGTGATGGTGAGATTGTACACAAGTGGGAAATACCTACTGATACATCGAATAAAGGCCAAAACATTACTAAAAATATTGCAAAAGCAATTGATGAGAAATTGGCAGAGTTAGGCGAAAATAAAGATCGAATTTTAGGTATTGGTATGGGGGCACCTGGTCCGGTAAATACAGAAATGGGTGTTATTTATGAAGCCGTTAACCTAGGATGGAGTAATTACCCATTACAAGAAGAATTGGCAAAAGAAACAGGATTATCTGTTATTGTTGAAAATGATGCAAATATCGCAGCTGTTGGCGAAATGTGGAAAGGTGCTGGATCTGGAGCGAAGGATTTAGTTTGTATCACACTTGGTACTGGAGTTGGTGGCGGTGTTATTGCAAACGGTTCCTTAGTACAAGGTGCAAGCGGAGCAGCTGGTGAAATTGGACATATAACTGTTGTTGCAAATAATGGATATAATTGTAATTGCGGTAAAACAGGCTGCCTAGAAACTGTTGCTTCTGCGACAGGAATAGTTCGAGTTGCTTTAGAAAAAATTGGCGAGTTTCCAAATTCAGCGTTAGCGGTTATACTAAATCAAGAAGGAAAAATTACCGCTAAGGATGTTGCTACTTGTGCACAACAAGGTGATGAATATGCTGTAATGGTATTAGACCGTGTTACAAATTATTTAGGATTGTCATTGGCAAACGTTGCAAGTGTCTTAAATCCAGAGAAAATAGTGATTGGCGGCGGCGTTTCTAAAGCTGGCGACATTTTGTTGAACTCAATAAATAAATATTTCCAACAATATTCATTTGTACGGGTTAGAGAATCTACTTCTTTAGCCATCGCAACTTTAGGTAACGATGCTGGTGTTATTGGGGCAGCATGGCTTGTTAAAAACCAATTTTTAAAGTAAGTAAGTTTTACTATAGATGAACTTATTAGTATGATAGATAAAGAGGGTGTCAGTCATTAGCATTGCTTTTGAGACATCCTCTTCTATTTTTGAGAAATTGTTTGATAAAAGATTGTTGTTTTTATAAATATTCTTTGAATACAAACAGTGGTTTGTTACTGCCTGCTCTTCAGAAAGAGAGCAGCCTGAAGTAGCATTTAATCTACATTTCTTACCTGTTCAATGGACAACAAAGTTTCTGAAACCAGTTTTTGATAAGAAGGGATGAGAACTTGTATTTATGAACTGGGTTTTTGGTAATAATTTCATGAAACTTTTTTAAATCTCACTCGTCTAATAAAGAGGGACAAAGAAAAGATATATGAATATGTGACTTAAGTACCTGAAATCGTCGATTTTTGGATTATTTTTCGATTTGCTTTTTTGTAAAAAAAGTATTAAGATTTTATCGAGGTTGTGTTAAAAATTTGTATATCTTTCCGTCAAGCTCAGCTAAAAATCAATATAATGATTTGAAAAACTTCAAAGAGCAAAACCAGATTTAATATAAAGTCGTATTGAAGTCGACTATTTAACTGTTAGTTTTAGGGGAGGTACTATTCTTAATGAAAAATAATTTTTTAAAGAAGAATTTTTCGTTTCAAGGCATTTCATTGATGGCCTTAGCTATTATCATGCTTTGGATCAAAACATATATCACATATAAAATTAGTTTTGACCTTACAATTGAAAATGCGATGCAAGAGTTTATATTGTTTATTAATCCATTAAGCTTTTTAATGCTCGTTTTTGGTATTGGCTTGTTTTTAAAAGAAAAACGACGTCCAGCTTTTATATTAATTACCAGCTTTTTAGTAACAGCAATCCTATATGGTAATGTTGTGTACTATCGAGAATTTACGGATTTCTTAACTGTAGCCTTGTTTAAACAAACTAGTAACATGGGTGATTTAGCTTCAAGTATTTTTACTTTAATGACACCATGGGATCTTCTGTTTTTTGTAGATGTTCTTATCTTGGGCTTAATCATTAAATTTAAACCTAAATTTGTTATTAATAAAACATATACGAAAACAAACCGACGTGTTTATTATTTACTAGTTGTTGCAATTGGATTCTTTAATCTTGGTTTAGCTGAAACTGAGCGTCCTCAATTGTTAACAAGATCATTTGACCGTGAGTATTTAGTTAAGTACATCGGAACGTACAACTATCATTTATATGATGCTTATTTACAAACAAAAACATCTGCTCAAAGAGCATTGGCGGATGGTAGTGAATTAGCAGACATTGAAAACTATGTACGAGCTAATTACAAAGAACCAAATCAAGAAATGAAAGGTATTGCGAAGGATAAAAACCTAATCGTAATCAGCTTAGAAAGCTTACAAAACTTTGTGATTAATAATACGTTAAACGGTGAGGAGATTACTCCTTTCTTAAACTCTTTAATTAAAGATAGCTTCTATTTTGATAATTTTTATCACCAAGTAGGACAAGGGAAAACATCTGACTCTGAGTTTCTGTTAGAAAACTCATTATATCCTTTAAGTAGAGGTGCTGTATTCTTTACAAATGCAGAAAATGAATTAACAACATTAGCTGAAACACTTAGAGACAATGGTTATTCTACGGCTGCACTTCATGCTAACGGAAAAAGTTTCTGGAATCGTGATGTTATGTATGAATCAATTGGTTATGACAGATTCTATAATATCGATGATTATGAAGTAAATGATGAAAACTCAGTAGGTTGGGGATTAAAAGATAAAGACTTCTTTGCACAGTCTAGGGAGCATTTAAAAGAGTTACAAAGTAAAGGTACTCCATTCTATGCGAAATTTATTACTTTAACGAACCACCATCCGTATACGTTAAATGAAGAAGATGCAACGATTGGTAAGTTTGATTCGAATTCAAAAACATTAAATAACTATTTCCAAACAGTTCGATATATGGATGAAGCGATTGAACAATTCTTTACACAGCTTAAAGAAGATGGCTTATATGATAATTCTGTGATTGTAATGTATGGAGACCATTATGGTATTTCTGAGAATCATAATACAGCAATGGCACAGTATTTAAATAAAGAATCTATTACACCTTTTGATTCTGTACAGTTACAACGTGTACCACTGATTATCCATGTACCAGGACAAAAAGGTAAAACGATTTCTACAGTTTCAGGTCAAATTGACTTAAAACCAACTATTTTAAATTTACTTGGCTATGATGCGAATGAAGACATCCAATTTGGATCTGACATCATGTCAAAAGAGAACTTAGAATTTACTGTATTACGTGATGGAAGCTTTATTACAGATAAATATGTTTATACGAATGAAACATTATATGATAAAGCTACTGGAGAAGTAATAGAAGATAAATCGATAGTCAAACCTTATATTGAAAAAGCTGAGCAAGAGCTCGATTTCTCAGATAAGATTATCTACGGAGATTTACTTCGTTTTATTGATTCTGATGAAACAAAGAAATCTAAAGAGTAGTAGTAAAAGAGGTTATTCTTAGGAATAACCTCTTTTTTGTATATGTTGTTGTTAATTTTATATAAAGTTACGAATAAGGAGGTAATTTAACATAGCCTATATTATAGGTAGAATATGAAGCAAAATGCTTTTGGATTAACAGAATAAGCAAAGAGGCATATAATAGATGTTTGTATATCCATTTTCAATGTCTTTTATTGCATGTTTAGATATATGTATTCATAAATATATGAATGTAGAAAGGAGTGTTAATTAAGATGTTTAAGGTGTATCACTATGATCTTTTGGAGAGAGATATACAATATTTAATTGACAAGTTTCCTTTTATTCAAATGAATATCATTGGTAAAAGTGTGTTAGACAGAAATATTTACGAACTACGAATAGGAAGTGGAGATTTAGTCATTCATTATAATGCCTCCTTTCATGCGAATGAATGGATTACATCATTGGTTTTAATGAAATGGTTAAAAAGCTATTTACATACTAGTCATTTGGCATTAAAATGGTTAAATCGTATTACACTATCTATTGTTCCAATGGTAAATCCAGATGGAATTGAATTAGTGTATAGAGGGAAAGAAGCTGCTAAAGGGCTATTTGATGTAGAAGCAATGAATAACTATAAGCCAGATTATTTAGGATGGAAAGCAAATATTCGAGGAATCGATTTAAATAAACAATATCCAGCTGAATGGGAGAAATATAAGCAGTTAACCTATTGTGAAAAGCCTTATTATAGAGATTTTCCTGGATATAGACCTCTAACAGAACCTGAAGCTATTGCCATGAGTAATCTTGTTCTTACAGACAATATTGACCGTGTCGTTTGTCTTCATACACAAGGGGAAGAATTTTATTGGGGATATCAAGGATTGGAGTCTGAATTTTCGGAAGAAATAGCAAAGAAAATTGAACAAATTAGCTGTTATAAAGGAATTAGGAATGTCAAAAGTCATGCAGGATTTCGAGATTGGTTTATTTTAACAACAAGTAGGATTGGGTTTACTTTGGAACTAGGAAAGGGTATTAATCCATTACCCTTGTCACAGTTTAAGCGAGTTTACCAGGATGTGATTCCGATACTTGATGAGCTTATGTTGTTTATAAATAATCATAAATAGGAAAATAGAAGGGAATTTATGCAAATTCATATTCATCCTTTAATAAATATGATTTATTTACTATTATTAAAATAGAAGTTTTATATAAAAACGTAAAGGTGTGTGATATGGACGTATCTAATTTTATTAATTTGGGGTGAAAGGGTTTGGAAGAACTACACTTGAAGAAAACGGGTTATTTAACGTGTCTATTCGTCTGTTTTCTTTGTATATTTGTTGTTGGCTGTAAAGAGCATCAAGAAAAAGTGAAAGTAAAAGAAAAAGAAAAAACGAAAATATTAAATCAAGAAGAAATAATCAAACCGCTCCCCCTGTCAGAAGACAGTTCTATTCTTGAAAGTAGTTATGGATGGCTAAATGAAGATACTATTCTTTATTCTACAAAGATTGGTAACCAATATGCACTCATTTCCTATCACATTCCTTCGAAAAAGAAGAAAAAGCTTTTTATAACAGATCACCTTATTATGGAAGCTTCCATATCTCCAAATAAAAAGTATATCCTTTTATATTCTAAGGGAAGTCATTCGCAAATGAACATTCATATATTAACTATTCAAGGAGAGGATCGATATTCTGTTTCCTTACCAGCAAATGAATTAGTAGTATCCTGGAATCCATTTGTTGATGATAACTTAGTATTAATTACTAGTTTTTATGAAGATTGGACATATAGTAGTTTTCTTTGTGATATTGAAATGAAAAATCTAGAGGAAGTACGTATTCCACAGCCTTTTACTCAGTGGGAATCAGCAACCTCTTTAATGTATTTAGAATTGAATGATGATATCCAACAGTCTTCAGCTCCACTTATGAGCTATAGTATTAAATCTAAAGAAAAGAAAACGCTGTTTAATAATATATTAGACTTTAAAATACAAAATGATGTATTGGTTACGACTCATGAAAAACAAAGCGAAGATAATCAAAACCAAATTGTATTCCAGATAAATAAAGGTAACACGGTAAAATCGATAAGTTTGCCAACTATTGCTGATCAATATGGCTCTATAGTTTTACCTTATACTATTCTTAGCGAAGAAGATTCAATTGTAACCTATATACCATATAAGACAAATTCAAATGACCCTTATGAAGAGAGTTACCAACTAATTAACTATAATTGGGAATCAAATAAGATTAAGGTCATTTCGAAGAATGTTAAATTAGCACCTCTAGCTTGCTCTCCAAATGGAGAGGAATGTTTATATGGTAATAAATTAGAGAACCTCATTCATTTACGAAATCTATAATAGAGTATAGTAACATGGATTGTAAGTTAGATCATGTAAAAGTCATTCTTATAAAGGACTATATGAAAAGTAATACAATTACTTTTCATATAGTCCTTAAATTATAGTTGTAGATGAAAATAAAACTTGCCCTCGGAGATCGAACGAATTATAGCTAGTATTAAACAATAAAAATGTAACACAGCCAATAAAAAGAGCTTATAGAGTAAGTCTGAAAAAGACTAATTCTATAAGCTAATGACACGAAAACTATTTAGATGCTTATTCTATGTAGAATTAATGTGCGACAGGTACAGTTACTTTGTCCATTAAAGGTCCAATTGCTGTAGCAATGGTAAATGCTCCAAACATAAGTGTTGTTCCAGCAGCAAAAACTAAACCTAATACATTCTTTTCTTTAAAAGTTTTATAGACTGCGTAAACAGCTAGAAGTGTGATAAAAGCAAAAATTACCACTAATCCCATAAAAAAAACCCCCTTTGAAAATCACTTAAGTACTTTTTCAATAGCAGATTCCTTTGCTACTGAACCAAACATCTACTATAATTTAGTAAAATAGCATTTGTAGTAATTTTAATTCTTTTTTTAATGTTTGTACAGATGAAAAAATGACACTTCTATGTCAAATATGGAAAATCGTGTTAAAAATATGCTATTTATTAACACTTTATGAGAAGAAAGAAGGGATTCATTTGATGAGATATTATCAATTACCTTTAGGTGCCCTACAGACAAATTGTTATATTTTGAAGAACGATAAAAATGAGTGTATTATTATTGATCCAGGTGCTGAAGGTAAAAAACTTATTCAGTTCTTGAATGATAATAAACTTCAACCATCGGCTATACTGTTAACTCATGCTCATTTCGATCATATTGGAGCGGTAGATGATATTCGAGAAGCTTTCCAAATTCCAGTTTATGTTCATAAAAAGGAAGAAAAATGGTTAACAACTCCATCATTAAATGGATCTGCACATTTTGGAAACATAGTTGAAATAAAAGCAGCTGACACATTGATTATGGAGGAGCAACAATTAACGATTGGAAGCTTTACTTTTGAGGTGTTTGAAACGCCGGGGCATTCGCCAGGAAGTGTTTCATACTACTTACAAAACGAAGGATATTTATTCTCTGGAGATGTTCTTTTCCAAGGAAGTGTAGGACGTACAGATTTAGTTGGAGGAAGCATGGATGTATTAATGGATAGTATTCATAATAAGGTATTAACACTTCCAACTGATACGATTGTATTTCCAGGTCATGGACCAATTACTTTAATAGAGAATGAAATGAATAGCAATCCGTTTCTTAATGGCTTTAACTAGAAAAACCCCTACTCATTTGAGTGGGGATTTTCTGGGGGATATCCTACTTCAATAATGGGAGGGGACATAGGTAAGCTACTAAGAAAAATATAGTATATATTTTCCACTATGTCAATAGTGGAAACAATTTTCGGGAGAAAAAATGGAAAAAAATATAAAAAAATCAATATTGATGCAGAAGGCTAAAATGATTTCCTATAACGATTATATTCAGGAAGTTTTGTATCATCCAGTATATGGTTATTATAATAAAAATGAGGATAAAGTCGGTTCTCGCGGTGATTTTTATACAAGTAGTAATGTTGGTGATATATTTGGGAGAACTCTAGCCAATTGGTTCGTACATATCATCACTACCTATCAGCTACCAGCTTGTATAGTTGAATTAGGGGGAGGAACCGGAAGGTTGGCCCATGCTATTCTTCAAGAAATCAATGAAAAGCATCCAGAAGTTTTTCACCAATTACATTATATTATAGTGGAGAGTAGCCCCTATCATCAGCAGCAACAAAAACAGCTGCTAGCTGAATATAGTCAAGTATACTATTACAACAATTTAGATCATCTATCATCGATAATGGGAATTGTTATTTCCAATGAGTTATTTGATGCTTTTCCAGTGCATGTTATAGAGAATAAGGATCATCAATTGTTTGAAGCTATGATTACTGTTGATAATGACGTATTAAAAGAGAGTTTGATTCCGTTGGAAAATAGCAGAATATTCGATTATTTAAATGGTCAGAAACTAATTCTGAAAGATGGGCAGAGATTCGAAATACCGATTGCTATGATTGACTTTTATCGTTCGTTATGTCGGAAAGTTGAAAAAGGAATGATTGTTACCATTGATTATGGCTATTTGCATAAGGAGTGGGGAGAGGCGAGTCATCGAAAAGGCAGCTTGCGAGGATACTATCAACATAAGATGATTGAAAATGTACTCCTTTATTCTGGAAACATGGATATTACATCGCATATTCATTGGGATGCTTTACAAAGTGTAGGAATGGAAGAAAATGTGAAGACAGAGGGGCTTTTCGCACAAAATGACTTCTTAATATCATGTGGAATATTATCATACTTACAAAATAGTTCTTCAACAGATCCGTTTTCATTTGGGCAAAAGCGTAATCGAGCGATTCGCACGCTCATTCAACCTGGCCAGATTAGTTCTTACTTTAAGACCTTAATACAAGCAAAGCGGCTCGATATAGATCATTTATTCCCACTCAGGAACGATTTAAGATAAAAACGTTTACAAAAAGAAAAATAAAGAGTCTGTCTAAAAGAAAATCAAAAAACCATCCTTTGAGCAGACTCTTTATCTTTTAATGTCCCATTCCAGGAACCATTAAATATGTTGTGTAGTAGGTAAAGCCAGCAAAGAATACAGTTAAGTACGCTCCGAATACGTAAATATACATACGTTCAGACAATTTTAAATAACTTAATAAAACAAAGAATCCAGTTTGTGCAAAAAATAATAGTGATACACCGTTCATACCACCCAAGTAAAACATGACAGCAAAGATACCAGTCCAAAAACCAAGAACTCTGTACATACGTTCCATTATGTATCCCTCCCTTTCCCCATAATGTCCACACTAAATAATTATAGGATATATATAGAGAAAATGTAAAGATATGTTTTTGTTTCTAGTTTGTGACAATTGCTTGGTATGCACACGTTTTACAGCCGTTCATCATATTCTCTTTCTCTATTAACTCAACAGAATCGAATAACGAGCTAAACATGCCTTTTAAGAAGGAAGTATGCATTGTGCAAATAGATTCTGTTTGTTTTGAAGCGATTTCTTTAAACGGACAATTATAAATTTGGAAAAATATTTTTGTCTCGTCTTCACTTGCGTCAACTTCTGGATAAAATCCTGCTACTGTAGCAGCATTTTTAAAAATATGTAATTTTTCAGTAAAAGAGAACTCTTTTTGAGAAACAGGACCGTTCAGCATTTGTGATTCGACTAATTCTTGACCAAATTTTTTCCCAGTTTCATAAAGTGCTTGTTTTCCTACTTCTCCTAATGTTGACATTGTCTCAATGGCAATTTTAGACAGAAGTTGATAATCACGGAACGGGAAATTCAATTGAATCACATCATCTGATAAACGGTACAATCTACTCGGTCTTCCGCCTTTACCCGTTTTCTTCGTTTCGGATTTTAACATATTAATATCTTCTAATTTAGATAAATGTAATCGAGCTACATTTGGATGGATATTAAAAGCATCAGCAATTTCTTGAACAGTCACTTCATTATGGCTGTTGGTAATGTGCTGGTAAATATAATATCTTGTTGGATCACTTAATACGTTAGTAATTTTTAACGTTTGTTCCATCCTAATCACCTCCAGAGTATATTACTACCATTGTAATATAGTTATTGGTGCTTTGGAATGTGTAAACAGAATCTAACGAGTAAAAATACCTAATGTTCACAAATATGAAAGAAAATCGACCAAATCAATACATAAATTGATGATTAGGGAATGTATAAATAGTTGTGGATAATTTGTAAAAAAATTAAAGAAATAAAAAGGAATTGGATGTTTATTGTCGAATAAACTATTTTGTACGATTTTTTAGGAGGTGATTTATTGCAGTCAATTGAAATCGTCGCAGAACAAATCTTACGTCGTGCCGTTCATTTAGGAGCTTCTGATATCCACATTATTCCTCGAAAGCAGCATCCTCTAATTCAATATCGCGTTGAGAATCGGTTAATTCCTTTTCAATGGTTAGATCGACAACAAATAGAAAGAGTCATCTCGCATTTTAAATTTTTATCAGGCATGGATATTGGAGAAAAAAGAAGACCACAAAGTGGTTCCATGACCTTCGTAATGGATCATAATACGATTGGTTTACGTTTATCCTCTCTACCAGCATCAGGCTCGGAAACATTAGTTATACGCCTTATTCCTAATCAACGAATTCGTCCACTCGATCAACTCTCTTTATTTCCCTCTAATGCAAAGAAAATTTTAGCCTTATTGCAACATTCTCATGGATTGATGATTTTTACAGGACCGACTGGAACAGGAAAATCCACCACTCTATATTCAATACTTCAATATGCTAAAGAATTTATCCATCGAAATATCATTACATTGGAAGACCCGATTGAAAACAAATCAGAAGATTTTTTACAAGTTCAAATTAATGAAAAGGCAGGAATATCATACTCTGTTGGTTTAAAAGCGGCATTGCGACATGATCCAGATATCATTATGGTTGGGGAAATTCGAGATGCGGAAACAGCCAAAATTGCTGTTAGAGCTTCACTAACAGGTCATCTGATTTTAACAACAATGCATACTAGAGATGCAGCAGGAGCGATTTATCGATTGTTAGAGTTTGGTGTGTCACTAACTGAGATTAAGCAAACATTAATAGCAGTTTCTGCCCAAAGGCTCTTAGAGCTCAAATGTCCTATTTGTGATGGTGAGTGCTCACCGTATTGTCAATTTAAAAATCGTAGAAAAAGAGCTAGTGTATATGAATTACTATATGGGAAAGAATTAGCGAATATTTTAAATGAGAAGGTGAATGATGAGCAGGTTGAACAGCCCTATAGACTTCTTAAAGATGAAATTAAAAAAGCCGTTGCCCTTGGTTTTGTTCGCGAAGAAGAATATAGAAGGTGGGTCTATAAGGAATAGAAGGGGAAAGTGGAATAAAAACGAACAAGCCATTTTTGTATGTCGATTAGGTGAACTACTACAATCAGGCTATTATTTAGCGGATGCCTTGAAGTTCTTACAATCACAAGAGTCTGTTCATCGTAAACAAACAATTGAATTAGCTATTAAGATGTTAAAAGAAGGCCATTCTTTATATGAAGTTTTGTCATTTCTAGGCTTTAATCATCAGTTACTATATTTTGTTTATTATGCAGAATACTATGGCGATTTACCTAAAGCACTTTTAGAAGGAGGGAGGTTTTGGCAGAAGAGAAATAAAGACCGTGATCAATTAATGAAAGTGTTATTGTATCCAATTTTTCTACTTATATTTATCTTTATCATATTTGTGTTAATGCAAAGTATGCTATTTCCTAAATTTCAAGATTTATATGTAAATATGAATATCTCTCCTACTTTATTCCTTAAAGTAATCCTCGGAATATCATCTTTTTTACACCTTTTTCCCTATATTATGCTCACTTTCCTTATTTTCTGCTATGTGATTAAGAAATTATGGTTTGATAAGCTAAGTCCTTTAAAAAGAAAAAGATATGTCTTAAACATTCCTTATGTTGGGAATTATATTCGGATGTTTGATTCTTATTTTCTCACCTATCAGTTAAGTGGTCTATTAGCTGGTGGTTTATCAATCAATGATGCAATACTTTTATTTTCAAAACATAGTCATTGGCTGTTTTTTCATCGCATAGGAGAAATCATTTACCAGGAACTTAATGAGGGAAAGAATCTGGAAGATATCTTTTCATCGCTACCGTATTTTGATCCTTATTTATCCGATGTTATAGCAAATGGTCAAAAAAATGGAAAGCTGGATCAAGAATTATTTCACTATAGTAGAATTGTTCTTGATACGATAGAGAATCGTATGACTTCCTTAATCAAAATGGTCCAACCTGTTTTATTTGCTTCTGTTGGATTAATCGTCGTTTCTATTTATTTATCTGTTCTATTACCAATGTTCTCCATTATTGAAAACTTATAATAGTTATAGTTGTCTGTTACGTTTCAAATAGGAGCATGAAATGAATTGAAAAATCAATTTATCCATGAAATGAAGGAGGTTTACATGAATCAAAAGGGATTTACACTCATTGAAATGCTTATTGTACTTCTAGTAATTTCGATATTACTAATAATCACCATTCCGAATATTGTGAAACAACAAGATTCTATTCAGAATAAGGGCTGTGAAGCGTTTGTGAAAATGGTTCAAGGACAAGTCCAATCTTATCAAATTGATAATAATAAGCTTCCGACAAGTTTATCCATTTTAAAAGATGAGGGATATATTCATAAAACAAGTTGTCCTAATGGCGATGAGGTGAAGATGGATGACAAGGGAAAAGTAAGTGTCGCAAGCAAAGTGAGTGAAGGAAATGCTCCATAAAATAAGAGCAACTATTCATTCGATAGCTGCTTTTACCTTGATTGAATTACTAATTGTTTTATCTATCTTTATCATGCTTCTCTCTATATCCATTATAACGTTACCAAAAATATCAGAAAAAAGAGATATGGAACATTTTTTATTACAGTTGTCTAAGGATTTACATTACTCTCAAGCATATGCGATTAATCGAAAATCGATCCTCTTTTTTACCTTTGATTTTAAAAAGAAATGTTATTTTGTAAAAGATGGACCTTTTGAAAAAGACATCATCATTTTAAGAGAAATTCCGGAGACAATTAAAATAGAAGAAGGTAGTTTAGGTAGAGAAATAATGATCAGTTTATATGGTCATGTCTCTGTTTTTGGTACATGGTATTTATCAAGTGAACACTATCGATATGTTTTTACAATTCAAATTGGTAGAGGTAGACATTATTATGCTGAACTCTAGAGGTTATATGCTTGCTGATACATTAGTGGCCCTAAGTATAATATTATTCGTTTGTGTTTCACTTTTGCCAATATGGCAACAGCTAGACAATGATCGAAAAGATTTGCAAAAACATTTACGTGCAAATCATATTTTGTATGAAAATCTACAAAAGTATACCCTCATGCAGTCATTTCCTCACGATCTTTTTGACCCTACATTTGCTTGTCGCTTTACAACAACTATTCAACCTTTAGAAACGAATGTACAATATGTGAAAGGTTGTGTGTCATATAAGAACAGCCAACAAAAACAAATTAGTATTTGCGATGTTGTTAAGAACAGAGAGGGGCTTTACTCTCATTGAAATGCTTCTATCTCTTGTTGTATTTGTGATTTTAACTTCATTAACTTTGCAAATCTATCTCACTATTCAACCAATGAAACCATCTATAAAAGCAATAAATAAAATGGAGTGGGAGATTTTTTGTCATAATGTTAATCGGGAAATTAGCAACTCAACTAATCAAACCATTCGAAACAACCAGTTATATTTAACATATGAAGATTATGTTTCTTCGATCGAGCAGTACGGATATATTGTACGAAGAAGAGTAAATAACACGGGTCATGAAACATTGCTCTATAATATAAAATCTTTTTCAGTGACGAGAGAGCAACAATTTATTACCTTGAAAATTACGGACCATAAAGAGCAAGTTTATTCAGCGACATTTTTTGTATTTAATTGATACAAGGAGATGATTTCCAATTAAAGAAGATGGGTACGTCTTATTCCCAACTTTATTACTAGTAGCTATTTTATTAGGTTTGATTTTGACTAGTACAGAAGCTTTTGTAACAGAAAAGAAATTCACAAAAGAAGTACAAAGTAAATTAATGACTGATCATCTATTATTTTTGGCTATTCATGATTCGAAGGAATTTCTTTATCAGGATATAACAGTAGGAGAGGATGGTATATTATATTATGAAAATGGCGATGTTTATTTCCGAATAGAAAGTCAAAGTAAAGATATAGTCTCGGTACTATTATACGCGACAAGTATAAAAGGCGGAAAAGGAGAAGCTGTATATCAATATCATATAAAAGAAGACCGATTATTGAAATGGAAGAAGTGGTAAGACTTATCCGTATAGAATAGCTATTATTCGTGCATACTAATAATGGTGAATAATAATGAAAACAAATGATTATATTAAATTTTTAACGCAAGAGTTTGTAACATATGTCGATCAGCCAAAAAATATACGAAAACGTCAGCGGATGGATCGCCATCATCGTAAGAAAAACTTTTTGAATCAACTGTTTGGTTTAGTGACTATGGCACTAATGATGTTTTTTAGAAGAAAGCAGTAAATATGTCTAGTGAAGAAA
>NZ_CAPG01000042.1:0-6664 GCF_000321185.1 Bacillus sp. AP8 | reverse complement strand
CTCAAGAATTCTTTTTTCTAGTGACCCTGCGTTAACTCCAATTCGAATCGGAATACCCTTAGCTTTAGCAGCATTTACAACTGCTTCAACTTTTTCACGTTTTCCAATGTTTCCAGGATTTATTCGGATTTTATCTGCGCCACCCTCAATAGCTTTTAATGCTAGCTTGTAATCGAAATGAATGTCGACTACTAGAGGTATAGAAATTTGTCTTTTTATATCTGCGATCGCATTAGCGGCTCTTTCATCTGGACAAGCTACTCGTACAATTTGACATCCAGCTTCTTCAAGTCGTTTAATTTCTGCTACAGTTGCTTCCACATCATGTGTTTTAGTTGTAGTCATACTTTGAATGAATAATTCATTACTACCACCAATCGTCAAATTACCAACTTTGACAGGACGGGTTTTTGAACGATGTATAATTTCACTCACGTGAATTCTCTCCTTTAATACTTTCAATATATTCTTTCATTTGAATAGCACTTAAAAATGTAAATAACACTCTTATTGTATCAATCAATCACAGTTATTGACAACAAATTCAGAAGTAGCATCTATTGGATAGTCGATTGAATACATATTTATGAAGGGTTTCTTGCTTTTTAATAACTGGGAAACTTATACGTTTTTCCGATTTGTAGTTCATGAGGGGATGTGCCATTATTTAGTTTTTGAAAATCGTCGATAATGGTTTGAATAGGCTGAGAAATGGTTCCTTCTTCACTTTCCATAATACTAATCAAAGTGTCACCAGCTTCAACGCGCAATTCTATGAAGGGTATTGTAGTTTCGTTTTCTTGAGATGTGGACGGTTTAGATGCAGGTTTAGAAATTGAAGGAAGAGTGCCTGTTGTTATATCGAAGTAAATACTATAGCTAATTAATATTAGTAAAATGAGAAAGATCAACTTTTTCAATAATTTCTCCTCCTAAAGAAAGGAATATTGTACGAATGAATGAACGAAATACTAGAGATTTATATAGAAGATAAACGCATCTGAAATTTTGATGTTGTATTTAATATGTATGTCTACTTTTGAGATAAATGCCGAAAATTTGGCACTGTTATGGAAATTTTTACTTTTAACATAAAATTAATTCTACATTTACTCCTCATTTACATTTATTAGCGATAATTTTAAATAGAAAGAGGGGGATAGGATGCAAGGTGTTCGAAATAAAATGAAGGGGTTTCTCAAAACAGATAAAGAAATAAGTCTTAGGACCCGAATATTATTACCGACTATTTGTTTTCTAGTTTTAACAGCTATTATTATTGGCTTTTTCTCATTGCAAAAGTCCAAATCTGCTTTAGCTGATTTGATGGAGCAAAGAATTGAAAGAGAAGTTGCTTTTTTCTATCAAGTTGCTCAAAATAATATGTTTCTTTACTTAAATGATCAAGATAAATTTGATGGGAGTATACAAGCATTTGTGAAATCACAAAATGCTAATATGCTTCAAGATGGTTTACATAGTCAATTTTTTTTATTGAAGGAAAATCAAATTACGCCTTTTAATGCTAATAAAAATAGCAGACTTCATTTCTCAAAAGAAACCGTGGCGCAGATCAATACTAAAGAAAAAGGTGTAATACATGCTGAATTGAATGGGCAAAAGTATACATTAGGATTTCAAAAAATACAGGAAGTAAAAGGAATTTATATTGTTGCTATTCCAGAAGTAGATTATTTAGCACCTATAGAAAAAATGTCAGGAACCATGCTAGTCATTGTGAGTGCTATTATTCTTGTAGTTATCATTATTATGAGTATTATTACTAAACGATTAATGCTGCCGTTAGTTAACCTAAGGGAAACAATGAGATACTCAAGAGAAGGAAAGCTTAATATTCCGATTGATATGAAAGGGAATTCAGCTGAGGTAAATTCATTAATCAAAAGTTATCAACTATTAATCGATGGATTAATGATGTTAATAGAAAAAATTTCACAAACTTCAAATGAACTTGAGCAAAAAGGGGGTGACTTAACAAAATCCTCTAATCAATTAGTGATTGAAAATGGAAATCTTGTGGAGAGTTTAACGGTTGTGAAAAAGGCAGCGGAAGAGACTGCGGCTAGCTCTTTAAAAAGTATCGATTCTTTTGTAATGATGAAAAGTGAAGTTTTGGATATTGCTGATAATTTAAATGAGATTTATAAAAGCTCGAATGAAATGGAGCAATCGGCCACTATAGGTAGTCAAAAAATGAGTGAAATGTCAGAAACATTAACGGATTATAAAATGGATTTAGAAAAAATGAAGCTGACCGTAAATGATATTCGATCGTATTCTATTCAAATTATATCTGTCGTTGAATTGATTCGAGGTATTGCGGAGCAAACTAAGTTACTTTCATTAAATGCAACAATTGAAGCGGCAAAGGCTGGAGAAGCGGGTAGAGGATTTTCTGTGGTAGCTGGTGAGGTTAGAAAACTAGCTGAGCAGTCATCTGGAGCTGTAGAAGAAATCACATCAACCATTTATAATTTAGAGACTTTATCAAATACAGTTACAATTGAATATAATCAAATTTTAGACCGTATGCAGGAACATTGGATGATGGCGACAGATAGTAAAGAGTCTGTAGAAAGTCTGACGTATAGAGTAAAGGGTGTATATGAAAAATTAGAAGTGATTCAAGAAAAAATGACGCAGTTACATAAAGTATTACCTGAGATGGAGCAAACTGCTGAGCAAAATGTTTCGCTTTCTCAAGAAAGTCAGTCATTTACAGAAGTTATGCTTACTCAATCAAAAGAGCATTTTGAAGAAATGAAAAAATATCAAAATATTGGGCAGAGATTAAATGACCTATCACAAACATTGAATCGACATATTAATCAATTTGAATATTAATATGTAGGGACCTCCAAAAAGTGATTAGAAATCACTTTTTGGAGGCCCCTAAGCTTTATATGGAGGTCGTTTTTTGAAAACATTTGATTTGTTAGTGTATATTCCATTTCTTTAAAAAGCTGATGTTACGCGTAAATTAAGCTTTTTTTGTTTTTGGTTTAGGAATTTCTCTTAATACTAAAAACAACATGGTAAATGTAACTGCCCAGCTAACAAATACGCCTCCAATAACATTCGTTTGAAGGAATCCCATGATTGTAAAGAATAATGTAGGAAGTGTTGTACAATAAGCTGTTAATCTCCAGTAGTGTCTATATTCCAGTTTAGGATTGTATGTACTAGCTAACATTTTAGCCACGAATGCTAAAAAAGTAATCTCGATGAATGAAAGACCCGCAGAAAAAATAAATGTTGTAAGTACAACGGCACAAATCAAGACAATTAGTAATCCGTCAATTTGGTCCATAAATGAAAGCAAATCGCTATGAGTAATCGTAAATCCATTAAACAAAGTATAAGGTTGAGTTTGGATATTACCGTTTGATACGATTACAATTTCTGATTTTAACAAGCCAAGGGCATTATCAGCTTCAATTTTTATATCTTGTGGTAAGAGTGATCCAGTACTATCTAAATATATCGAAAAATCTTTTCCTTTATATTCAACTGGTTCCTTTGCTTCCGTATGTAATGTACCATTTTTGATTTCAAAGTCAGGAAGCTTATGCTGAACAGCTTCTTTAAAAGCAGCTACTCCATTATTAACACTTATTGAAGAATAAATGAGTGAGGGTGCCGCTGAAAGTAAAACAAGAAGAAAAACGTAAAGAATCGTTTTTCCGATTCCTTGAAAACGAAACTTGGCAATATCCTTTGGAGAATATAAGCTAAGCCAAAATTGTTTAAAAATATTCATATGGTCAACACCTTGTTTATAATTTTATTTATTTTGCAAGTCACTTTACATAATACCATGATTTTAATACAACCTAATAGTATCTCTTTTATTATTGTAATGTTTTTGTAACATAGGGGGATTTTTATGTTGTTTTGTTAAGGTATTGTAAATTATCCTCAGAAACTCTTTACATAAAATAGGATTTTTATTCATAATAACAAAGTCCTATTAAGGAGTTTTAAATTGAATTTGAAGTTGAGGGGTTGACATCTTAGTGGATTTGAATGTGCAAGAAATGATTTTTCAATTTTTGGGTGGACTAGGGATCTTCCTATTTGGTATTAAGTATATGGGGGATGGTCTTCAAAAATCGGCCGGAGATAAATTAAGAGATATTCTTGATCGATTTACGACTAATCCATTTATGGGAGTATTAACGGGGATTATCGTAACCTGTTTAATACAAAGTAGTTCTGGTACTACAGTTATTACCGTTGGATTAGTAAGTGCTGGATTTTTAACTTTGCGTCAAGCAATTGGAATTATTATGGGGGCCAACATTGGTACAACTATTACAGCTTTTATAATCGGGATTAAAATATCTGAATATGCTCTTCCTATTATCGCTGTTGGTGCCGTGTTATTATTTTTCTTCAAAAATAGGAAGATTCATAATTTTGGACAAATTGTATTTGGCTTTGGGGCGCTTTTTTATGGTTTGGAACTAATGGGAGATGGAATGAAGCCACTTCGTACATTAGAGTCTTTCCATGACTTAACGTTAAGTATGAGTGATCAGCCATTATTAGGTGTGCTTATTGGAACCGTCTTTACATTGATCGTGCAAAGTTCAAGTGCGACAATCGGTATTCTTCAAGAGCTACATGCTCAAGATTTAATTAATCTTAAAGCTTCATTACCAGTTTTATTTGGTGATAATATCGGTACAACCATTACTGCAGTATTAGCTTCAATCGGAGCTTCTGTTGCTGCAAGAAGAGCAGCAGCTACTCATGTTCTATTCAACTTAATTGGGGCAGTCCTATTCTTATTATTGTTAACACCTTTTACCAACTTTGTTGAATATTTAAGTACAACTCTAGCTTTAAATGCCAAAATGACGATTGCTTTTGCACATGGAATTTTTAATGTAACAAACACTATTATTCAATTCCCATTTATAGCAGGATTAGCTTATATAGTAACGAAGTTAATACCAGGTGAAGATACGATCATTGAATATAAGACAAAGCATTTAGATCCGATCTTTATCGAACAATCACCAGCACTTGCTATTGCGTCTGCTCAGGAAGAAGTAATCCGTATGGGACAATTTGCTATTAAAGGCTTAGAAGAAACGCAAGAATATGTTATTAATAAACAAAAGAAAAATTCTGAAATGGCTTTACAAATAGAAGATGCAATTAATAATTTAGATCGAAAGATTACAGCATACTTAGTGTCTGTTTCAGCATCACCATTATCTCCACATGAATCAGAAAGACATGCTGTTTTAGTTGATACCGTTCGAGATATTGAGCGTATTGGTGATCATTTTGAAAATATAGTAGAAATGGTTGATTTCCAATTAAATAATAAAGTTACGTTAACTGATGAAGCAATGGAAGATTTAAATCAAATGATTAGTCTAACATTAACTACTGTTCAAGAAGCAGTGGATGCATTAAATCAAAATGATAAAGATCTTGCAATCGACGTATTGAAGAAAGAACGTAAAATTGATGAAATGGAAAAAACATTACGTAAAAATCATATTTCTCGACTAAGTAAAAATAATTGCTCTGTAACTGGTGGTATCGTATTTGTTGATATTGTAAGTAATTTAGAACGAATTGGTGATCACGCAGTTAATATTGCAGAAACAGTTCTTGGTGATAGCAAATATAAATATAGATAAAATGTAATCTAAATAGTTTGTTTATCATTTTTTATATAAATGTATTGAGAAAAGTTCCTCCCTTCTTGTTAAGGCTGAGGAACTTTTTTTGTTATATATGGAAGAAAGACTCTTACGAGAGCAATGACTGCTCCGAGGATAGCGAGCATCACAAACGGAATTTAATTCAACTTTTATTTACTATGAATGATTGTTAAAGAAAGAATAGGAATTTCCTGATTATAATTTTGATAAAATAAGGCTTATTATTTGAACGTATATGTAATCTTTGTTAATCTAAGTTTAACGGGCTGAAATATAGTGATTAACTATATTTTAGCTACATTAATCATACATAGGAGGAATATAATATGTCATTTGAATTACCGCAATTACCTTATGCATATGATGCTTTAGAGCCTCATATCGACAAAGAAACAATGAACATTCATCATACTAAACACCACAACACATACGTTACTAATTTAAACAATGCAATTGCAGGAAATGCAGCTCTTGAAGCAAAAAGCGTAGAAGAGTTAATTGCTAATCTAGATGAAGTACCAGAAGCAATTCGTACAGCTGTAAGAAATAATGGTGGCGGACATGCTAACCACTCATTATTCTGGCAAATCCTTTCACCAAACGGTGGCGGAGAACCTAAAGGTGAAGTAGCTGCAGCAATCAACGCTAAATTCGGTAGCTTTGAAAGTTTCAAAGAAGAATTTGCTAAAGCTGCAACAACTCGATTTGGATCAGGTTGGGCTTGGTTATCTGTAAATAACGGCGAAATCGAAATTAGCAGTACACCAAACCAAGACTCTCCAGTTATGGAAGGTAAAACTCCAATCCTTGGATTAGATGTTTGGGAACATGCATACTACTTACATTATCAAAACCGTCGTCCAGAATATATCACAAACTTCTGGAACGTTGTAAACTGGGATGAAGTAGAAAAACGCTATCAAGCAGCTAAATAATCTCATATAAAAAACAAGAATCAT
>NZ_CAPG01000043.1:0-18025 GCF_000321185.1 Bacillus sp. AP8 | reverse complement strand
CTGTCTTCTTTACATGGCAACAAGTTTGTTTAACGATTATTAATTACACTAAAGTAAGGTGAAGTAAAACATGAAACAGGCTTATATGATTCAGGCACATAAAGGTGAAAAACAATTAGTGGAGCTAATTAATATATTGTTAGGGATGAATAGTGATGTTTTTATACATATAGATGTGAAGAGTGAGAACTTATATTCAAGAATAAAAGAGAAATATAGTAATAATAAACAAATATTTATTATAGAAGATAGAGTAAGAGTAAATTGGTCAGGTTTTAGTCAAGTTAAAGCTACTCTTAAATTAATGAATGCAATAAGATTAAGTCAAAGAAAGTATGATTATGTACATTTGATTAGCGGTCAAGATTTTCCAATTAAGTCTTCTAAATACATCAGTCAATTTTTATCGGAGAATTACGGAAAGGAGTTTATGGAATATAGAGATATCAATCAACATTGGTGGAGACTAAAATGTTATAACTTTTTTAGAGAGAATAAGAAAAATAGAACCTTATATATGAGAATTTTAGATAATGTAATAAGACGTCCACAAAAGTATTTTATTAGAAGAAATAATTTAAAGGGTTTTAACTTATATTTTGGTTCACAATGGTTTACTATTACAAATCATTGCTTAAATTATATATTGGATTATATTGAAAAAAATCCTGGTTATTTAGATGAATTTAAATATACATCATGCCCAGATGAACATTTTTTTCAAATACTTATATTGAATTCACCTTTAAAAAATAATGTAGTTAATAATAATTTGAGATACATTGATTGGTCTCAAGGAGGCAATAGCCCTAAGACATTAACATTGGATGATTGGGAGGATTTGCAGAAATCAGATCAACTATTTGCGAGAAAATTCGATTTGAAAATAGATGAAAAAATTATATTCAAGATGGAAGAAAAGGTGAATGAAGGTTTATTTTTATTGAAAAATAAATGAGTCCTGAAAAGCATATATTAATGATAGTTATTTAACAGTGATTTCTATAGTCTTTGGAGGAATAATCATGTTGTCATCAAGATTGACAGATTACTTTTGTGAACAAAATAATATTAATCTTAATAAAGCGTATAATATAGAAAAGATAAATGCAAACCAATTAATTACAAAAGATCGAATTGATTTAATCGCTAAACTAAAATATATAGAACATAAAGAAAAAGGTTATGATTTAACATTTATTAAAGAATTATATACCGCTCATATAGAAGCTTTTTCTCACGGGACGTTTATTGAGCCTGGAAATGATGATAAAAATTCTATTGAAAAATATTTTGAGACCTTTGATTTTTTAATAGATTCAATAAAGAACCATGGATTTGATACAACGATATCTATTATTCCGGTAGGTAGTAATAATGCGATAATGGATGGTGCTCATCGGGTTGCTATTGCTGCCTATTTTAATTTAGAAGTACCTATTATCCGTTTTGAAAATATCTTTGCCAGATATGATACGAGTTTTTTTCAGGATAGACTACTTGATCAGAAATATCTAGATTATTTAGTTGCTGAATATTGCAAAATAAAAAAGGATTTGTACGTCGCATGCGTATGGTCTAAAGCTTTAGATAATTGTCAACTTGATGAAGTGGAAGAGATGATCAATAGTGTATGCAAAGTAGTATATATGAAAAGAGTAAAACTTAGTTATCGTGGGCTGAATAATTTAATCATTCAAATATATTCTGCGGAAGATTGGATAGGTTGTATTGAAAATGATTTTTCAGGAGAACAACGGAAAACCAATGCTTACGGGGATAAGGAATTTTTGACAGTATATGTTTTAGAGTGTGATAGTCATGCTGAAATTTTGAAGCTTAAACAAAATATTAGAGATTCAATCGGTATTGGAAAACATGCTATTCATATAACTGATACTTACGATGAAGTGATCCGAACAACAAATTTGCTACTTAACCAAAATTCTATTAATTTTTTGAATACCGGAAGACCAACTTGTAACATACAATTCAATAGAAATTTGAATCAGTTTAAAAATAAATTAATTAATCGTAAACTCAGCTTGGATGATTTTGTAATTGATTTGAGTGGCACATTGACTTTATATGGATTAGGTCATGCTCAAGAAGTGAATTTCCTTACTATTTCTAATCAGTATGAAATTATTGATAGTGATTATGTTAAAGATCACCAGAAATGTATTGAACAATATAAAACAACTGTAGATAATCTTATCCTAAATCCGGATCATTATTTTGTTTATAATGATTTTAAGTTTTTGAAGTTGAGTTTTTTTAGGAAGGCTAACAATAAAAAAAGAATTTTTTGTATATAAAATTAATTGGGATTAAGGCGAAAGAAAATAATAGAACCATTCATTTTTTCAATAGAGTAGAAAACAAAGTTAAAAGAAAAATAAGAAATGCAAAGAATCGCATTAAAATAAAAATCATAAAGGTAACTAGAAAGCATGTAATTTATAAATCTCTTAGAAACTTATATCATTTTTTTAGGAGAATAGAATAGAAAATGAATATAAAATCCAGAACAGAAAATGCATTGAAAAATGTATCTATAGGTATAGGAGGACAAGTTGTAAGCTTACTTTCCTCTTTTTTGTGTAGAACCGTTTTCATAGCAGTCTTAGGTGCGGAATATTTAGGAGTAAGTGGATTATATAGTAGTATTTTGATGGTTTTATCTTTAGCGGAGCTTGGTATTGCAAACGTCATGATATACAGTTTGTATAAACCGATTAGAGATCAAGATGAAGGTGCTATTTGTGCATTATTAAATTATTATAAAAAGATTTATAAAAGAATTGCTATTGCTGTTTTGCTGTTTGGTATATCTATTGTTCCAATTCTCCATATGGTCATAAATAGCAATCTTACGTACAATGATTTAGTTTTGTACTATTTAATATTTTTACTGAATTCTGTAGTCTCATATTTTGTTGCGTATAAAACAGCACTAATTAATGCAGACCAAAAAAATTATATTATTACATTTGTTGGCACGGCATGTGCCTTGCTTACTAATATTTTGCAAATTATTGTGCTAGTAATAATTAAAAGTTTTACTCTTTATTTAATAATTATGGTTATAGGTACAGTGTTAAACAATATCATATTAAGCATAAAAGCTGATAAATTGTATCCATATATTAAGCAACCATATGATATAGCTAAAAGTCAGATTAAAGAAATAAACAAAAATATACGGTCTATGTTCTTGTTTAAAATAGGCCATGTTGTTATGAATAATACTGATAATATACTAATTTCAATGATGGTTGGAACAATCTATGTTGGCTATTACTCAAATTATTTTATGCTTGTCAATGTAGTTTCATCATTTATTTCTATCATTATTCAATCTTTGCATGCTAGTATAGGTAATTTAAATGCAGAAAGTAATGTAATAAAGTCTTACAAATTCTTTAATATGTTATTACTCTTTTTTCATTGGTTAAGTGCTTTCTCCTCTCTTTGTTTTCTTGTGGTTTTTGCTGACTTTATTACTATTTGGATAGGGGAAAGTTATTTATTAGATTCGAGTGATGTTATAGCAATTGTTTTCAATTTTTATATTCAGAATATTGTAACGCCGGTATGGATTTATAGAGAAACATTAGGTTTATTTAATCAAATTAAATATATAATGTTATGCGCTGCAATCGTCAATCTTATTCTCTCTATTGTATTGGGAAGTTACTGGGGATTAGCAGGAATTATCATTTCAACAGCATTTGCTCGGATGCTTACAAATGTCTGGGTTGAACCAAGATTATTATTTCATAAAACGTTTGAACAGCCAGTAAGTCAGTATTGGAATAGGCAAATAAAGTATTTTATTACTACTATCATAGCTGTGTTCATAACTGTTATGATAACCGATAATATGCCAGTATCCTTGTTATTTATCATACTTAAAGTATGTATTTGTTTCTTTATAATGACAGTAACATTTTTAATTGCGAATTTTAAAACAGAAGAGTTGAGAATGCTGTATGAGTATATACAAAATTTTATATGTAAAAGCCGAAGCATTAAAGAATGATATGTAGAGGAGAGAGAGTATGAAAGTTCTAGTAACTGGAGGAGCCGGATACATTGGCTCTCATGCTGTAAAAGGTCTATTAGATAAAGGATATGAGGTAGTAGTAGTGGATAATCTTGAAACAGGTCATGTCGAAGCTATTCCACCTAATATTTCTTTTTATATTGGCGATATACGAAATCGTGATTTTTTACATGACATGTTTGAAAAAGAAAAAATTGATGGAGTTATGCATTTTGCAGCTCATTCATTAGTCGGTGAATCAGTATCTAATCCTCTTAAATATTTTCATAATAATACATATGGAATGATGGTTTTGTTAGAAATAATGAAGGATAGAAATGTAGATAAAATTGTATTCTCTTCTACTGCGGCAACATATGGAGAGCCAAAGAGTATACCGATTACGGAAGAGGCACCGACAAATCCATCTAATCCATATGGTGAATCAAAATTAATGATGGAAAAAATGATGAAATGGGCGGATGAATCGTATGGTATCCGTTATGTTTCACTTCGTTATTTTAACGTTGCTGGTGCTAGTTTAGATGGAAAAATAGGGGAAGATCATCGGATTGAAACGCACATAATACCCTTAGTATTACAAACAGCATTGGGGTTAAGAGAGAATATTACAATATTTGGAGATGATTATGACACGGAAGATGGTACTTGTATTCGTGATTATATTCATGTGGTTGATTTAGTGGAAGCGCATATTTTAGCTTTGGAATATTTGATGAAAGGTAACGAAAGTAATATTTTTAATTTAGGTAGTGGAAATGGATATTCTGTGAAAGAAATTATTGATACTGCAAAGAAAGTAACGGGATTACCTATACATGTACTTCAAGGAGAAAGAAGAGTTGGAGATCCGAGTAGATTAATTGCATCCAGTAAAAAAGCAAAAGAAATTTTAGGGTGGAACCCCAAATATACCAATAGTAAAGAAATTATAGAGACTGCATGGAATTGGCATAAAAAACATCCTAATGGATATGGTGAAATGTAATGCTATAAATTCAATCTAATTATAATTGATAAAAAAAGTTAAAACTGTTCAGTCTGTTATTAAAGTGACAGGCTTATTTGGATTGCATTTTTTATTGGTTAAAAGTAATGTCAATTGATTAGATTTAGATTAGGGACTTTCGATTGAGTGTAAAGAAAAATTAAGTCAAACATTCCTTAGCTGTGTGCCTTGCAATGGATTATGACGGCTCTTTGCTTAATTTTATATTTATTTTTTACATATTATGGGGAGTTTACACATAAAACAATTATGTATATTCAAGTGATTTCTTTATTATGTGCTTAGTAGATTGTTCATGGTTCTTTAGTGGATTGGAAAAGTTTAAACAAATTGTCATTAGAAATACGATAGTAAGGGTTTTAAGTATAGTACTACTATTTCTTTTTGTGGAAACACCTAATGATTTACCTACATATTCATTGATTATGACAGGGACGATATTCATTGGACAATTGGTTCTTTGGATTGGAATGAAAAATTATTTAATACTAGTACCCATAAAAATACAGGATGTATGGAAACATGTTAAACCAACCGTCTCTTACTTTGTTCCGCAGATTGCTATTCAAATATATTTTGTTTTAAACAAAACGATGATTGGTATATTCTCGGTTGAAAGTGAAGTAGGAGTATTTGATTATGCTGATAAGATTTTGAAGGTGAGCCTAGCATTCGTAACTTCATTAGGAACGATTATGCTACCTAAAATTGCCTATATATTCAGCAATGGAAAGACGGAAGAAGTAAAAAAATATTTATTTAAATCTTTGGATTTTTCTAGTTTTATAGCAACTCCTATTATGTTAGGGTTAGCAGGAATCTCAATTGAATTCATTCCATGGTATTTAGGAGAAGAATTTAAAAGGTCTATCACTGTCCTAATCATTATATGTCCAACAATATTTTTTATGGCATGGAGTGGAGTATTCGGTACTCAGTATTTGTTAGCTATCGGTAGAATGAAACCATATACTATTTCAGTCTATACAGGAGCATTTGTTAATCTTGTACTGAATTTGTTTCTAATCAAGCCTTTTGGAGCAATAGGAGCTTCAATAGGAACTCTGTTTGCCGAGCTTGTTGTTATGCTTGTCCAATTGGTTGCTATAAGAGAACAAATTGAACTCAAAAAAATATTTCTAAAAGTAATTTATTATGCAGGAGCAGGAATAGTAATGTTTTTAGTAGTCAGAATCATAGGTGTCTATTTAGGTGCAAAAATTATTACTACTGTCCTTCAAATTATAGTAGGTGCGTTAATTTATTTGTCGATTATTCTTATAAAAGAATATGTTGAAAAAGATGGATTAGTTTTAAATGAATTAAAGGCATTAATCTCTAGTATCAAACTAAAGTAGATAAATAAGAAAATATTTGCCCAAAGGCTAAACAAGTCTTTGGGCAAATATTATAATAATAAGTTTTATTTCGCCTCTACATTCTTCTTCACCTTAGGCAAAATCTTACTCAACGGAACCTTCTTCTCACCTTTCCAAGTAGAAGAATCTTGGCGATCAAATTGCTCTAAGTAAGCAATGACTTCTCTTGTTATAGGAGTTGGCGTGGAAGCTCCAGCTGTTACCGCTACTGTTTCAATATCCTTTAACCATTCGGGGTTAATTTCAGAAACATCGGCCACGCGATATGCTTTTGTACCAGCTATTTCTTCGGAAACCTGAGCAAGACGATTACTATTGTTACTTCGTGGATCACCGACAACAATGAGAAGATCCGCTTCGCCAGCTTGTTCAGCGACAGCTTCCTGTCTTGTTTGCGTAGCATTACATATTTCTTTGTGAACCTCAGTTTGTGGATAGATTTCTTGGATGCGCTCCATTAACACTTGAACGTCCCATTGACTCATTGTTGTCTGGTTCGTTACGATTATTTTGGCATCACCTAATTGTAATTCTTCCACGTCTTTTATGTTTTCAACAAGATGAACGACATCAGGGGCAACACCTACGGCTCCTTCAGGTTCAGGATGTCCTTTTTTACCAATGTATATAATATGGTAGCCTTCTGCTTTTTTTTCTCGAATTAAGTCATGTGTGACCGTAACATCAGGGCATGTTGCATCGATTGTGACCAAACCACGTTGTTTAGCAATTTCACGAACTTCTGGAGAAACGCCATGTGCTGTGAAAATAACAGTGCCACTTTCTACTTGATTGATGATTTCAGATCTATTTTTACCATCTAGGGTAATGATACCATCTTCTTTAAATGCGTCCGTAACATGGCTATTATGAACCAGCATTCCAAGGATATATATAGGACGGGGTAATGTTTTATCTAAAGCAGCATTGCGTGCAATAACCATAGCATCAACAACACCGTAGCAGTATCCCCGTGGCGAAATTTTAATAACTTTCATAATGGCCTCCTTCATTCAACCATAATTGTTCTATAATCCTATTATATATAAGGAAGAAAAACAATACAAAGAATGAAGAAGGACATTGAAGTTTATAAAGAAAGCATTGAATTTTGAATAAATCACGACTCAAAAAGAATCATGCTTAAATATTAGATAAATAATTTTGGCTTGGATTCTCCTTTTCTATGAAAAGAAGAAGAATCCATTTGTTTTACTCTTTCTGTAGGTATGCGATGTTTAATATGCTTTGCTTTACGAATTGGTTCAGCTTTTTTTTCGTGAACTATAATTTTCGCTTCTTCTTTTATATTTGGAGACGGTTCAGGTTCACTTTGATTGTTATTAGAGTCAGAATTTATTGAATCGTTATCTTTTGTTCCTTGGAAAAGCTTCCACATGGCAGGAATATTTTTGACTACTGGCCCGTACTGTTGGACTAGTGGCCCAAATGATTCAGCAGCAGCTAAAACACGTTGAGTATTATTTAACATGGAAGAAAGATTATCTGGATTTAGCACGCTTTGCAGAAATCCTCCACTAGTTGCTGCCGCTCCTGTAGCTGCGGTTGAAGCGGCAGCTGCATTTCTAGAGCTGCTTTGTGGTAAAGAAAAAGGTGATTGTTGTGGCATATTTCTTTGCTGTTTCTTTGAAAATATTTTCGTTAATAAACCTTTTTTCTCTGGCCCAGCCATATTTCCTTGTTGACGAATTGGTTGCTGCATAGACCCTTGCTGTAGATATGGATTATGGGTATAAAAACCTTGAGTATTCATTGGCGGTAGCTGAGGAGGTAATGGTTGGTTAAACGGTCCTGGTCCTCTTTGTCCCATCGGCATTTGTTGTTGAAATGGGGGAGTATTATTGGGAACGCCTCTACCTATATGATTTTGGAAACCTCTATTCACGTTGATCTCCCTCCTTAAATGAGAAGTTTGTTTTTATTGTATTTATAGATGGGTTACGTAATATGGGTTTTAATGACTATAAAATGATTGATTTTAAAAGATAGTTTTTTAAAAATTTGTTTGATGAATAAAAGGAATAAAAGCAGTGAATAAACAGTTTGGATGATTGGAGCGTAAGGTGCTAGACTTCTGTGGGAGTAGCGGGATAGGTGAGACCCCATAGGCACTATGTGCCGAGGAGGCTCACCGCCCGCCCCACGGAAAGCGAGCAAACTGGAGCAGAAATCAACCTATACTTGCTACTTGATAATGGGTGTTAAAGCTCGCGAAAACAGTCTTTATAAAGCATCTTTAGAAATTTAGACTTTTGGTCAAGGCACTTAATTTCTTATAAGGTAAGAAAGCGTAAAAATCTGTCCAGAAGGTAAAGTACACCTTCTAGCCATTTCATCTTATGCTGGTCGGGACTGACCAGGGCACTTGCGCTTTTCTTATTATTAATTTATGCATATTTGGAGAAAATGGGAAGAAAACGTGAATATCTAAAAAAGAATTTTTATAATGTGATTGGAATTGTTGAGTTAATGAGTCAAAGAGGGTAAGATAAGACAAGCAGTTATTGTTGAAAATGCAGATTAAATAAGGAGTATTTAAAATATGTCAAATCAATTCGAAAGATTTTCCTTTCATCCATATATCTTGAAAGCAGTTGAAGAGAGAGGGTTCAAGAAGCCAACTGATATTCAAGAACGTGTTATCCCAGCTACGCTAAAAGGCACGAGTATTATTGGACAATCACAAACGGGTACAGGTAAAACACATGCTTTTCTATTACCAATTATGAATAAAATTGTTCCAGAAAAAGAAGAGGTACAAGCCATTATTACAGCACCTACACGTGAATTAGCTAATCAAATTTATAAAGAAGCTGTGAAAATTGCTGAGTGTTTCCCTGAAGATCAGCAAATTAATGTACGATGCTATGTAGGTGGAACAGATAAGCAGCGTACTATTGAAAAGCTAAAGCAACAGCCACAATTGATTATTGGTACACCTGGTAGAATTAAAGATTTAATAGATGCGAAAGCCTTGCAGGTCTATTCAGCTACAACATTGGTTGTGGATGAAGCGGATTTAATGTTAGATATGGGCTTCATTCAAGATGTTGACTACATTGCAGCGCGTATGACTGAAAAACTACAAATGCTTGTCTTTTCAGCTACAATTCCAGAAAAACTTAAGCCGTTTTTACAAAAGTATATGGAAAACCCAAGATACTATCAAGTAGATCCAGAACAAGTAACAGCACAAAAAATTGATCATGTATTAGTTCCATTACGTCATCGAAATAAAGTGACATTATTACACGATATTGTTACCTCCTTCAATCCATATTTAGCCTTAATTTTTACAAATACAAAACAAATGGCCGATACAGTTGCCGATGAGTTAAATAAAAGAGGATTACGTGTTGGAAGATTACATGGAAACTTATCTCCGCGTGAACGTCGTAAAATGATGAAGCAAATTAATGATTTAGAGTTTCAATATGTAGTAGCAACTGACCTAGCTGCACGTGGAATTGATATCGAAGGTGTAAGTCATGTAATCAATTACGAGATTCCATCCGATTTAGACTTCTATATTCACAGAGCCGGACGTACTGCTCGAGCAGGGTACTCTGGAATTGCAGCAACTATTTATGATATTTCGGATGAAGATGCTTTAAATAAGCTTGAAAAATTAGGCATTACATTTATTAATAAGGACTTTGTTAATCGTGAATGGATTGATGCTGATGATCGCAATAAGCGAACGAAACGTAAGAAGCAAAAAGCGGAGCTAGATGCGAAAGCGAAGATAATTGTTAAAAAACCTACTAAGGTGAAACCAGGCTATAAACGAAAACAACAGTGGGAACTTGATGCTCATAAAAAACGTCAACGAAAAATTGAGTTGAGAAAAAAGAAAAAATAAAAGGGTGAAGAGAAATGCTTAAAATAGGCTCACACGTGTCAATGAGTGGGAAGAAGATGCTATTAGGTGCCAGTGAAGAAGCAGCATCTTATGGAGCAAATACCTTCATGATCTACACGGGTGCTCCACAAAATACAAGACGTAAAAGTATAGAAGAATTGAACATTGAAGCAGGGCAAAGACATATGGAAGAGCATGGGATGACGGATATTGTGGTCCACGCCCCATACATTATCAATATTGGAAACTCTATTAAACCTGAAACCTTTCAATTAGGGGTGGATTTTTTAACATCAGAAATTCAACGCACAGAAGCAATAGGTGCAAAACAAATCGTATTACATCCAGGAGCTCACGTTGGGGCTGGAGTTGAAGAAGGTATCAAAAGTATTATTAAAGGATTGAATGAAGTATTAACCGGTAATGAAAAGTTACAAATCGCACTTGAAACGATGGCTGGTAAAGGTACGGAATGTGGCCGTAGCTTTGAAGAGCTTGCTATGATCATCGATGGAGTTACACATAATGATCGACTATCTGTTTGCTTTGATACTTGTCATACACATGATGCGGGTTATAACGTCGCCCAAGACTTTGATGGTGTTTTGAATCAATTTGATAAAATTATTGGTATTGATCGATTGAAGGTTCTTCATATTAATGATAGCAAAAACGTCATGGGAGCTGGTAAAGACCGTCATGAAAACATCGGTTTCGGTCATATTGGCTTTACTGCATTGAATAAAATCGTTCATCATCCACAACTTATGGAGATTCCTAAAATTTTAGAAACACCTTTTGTTGGTGAAGATAAGAATAATAAAAAAGCACCTTATAAATATGAGATAGAGATGCTTAAACAAGGTGTCTTTAATGAGAACGTGTTAAATGACATTGTTCATTCCTAAATGAGTAAAAACGTGTAGAGAAGATATTAGCGTAAAGTTGTATATCGTTCACACGAATAAAAAAGAGGGCTGTCACAAAGGCTTTGGCTTTTGAATGACGCCCATTTTTTATTCTTATAGGTTTTAATAAGATTAGTTGATTAAATTATTCTTTCTTTTAGGTTGTTTGCTAAAAGTGAGACAAGTGAGACCCCAAAGACACTTTCTCACAGAGGAGGCTCACCGCCGCCCTGCGGAATTTAACTCATCCTATATTTGCTTAAAGGTAACATAGTCTGCGAAAACAGCTTACTTTTATTATCTTCCTGTAAAGGAAAGAAAAATTTGTTCAATTTGAGCTGCTCTTTCATTTCCTACGATACCTGCAATTTGTGATACGACATAACGTCTCTGTTCTGGATGAAATAGGTTGTAGTTTTTTCCTCTCAATGTTTGGCATATTTTCTCTGCTTCATTTGGAGTAAGTTGAACTTGGTATTGCCGTGCTAATTGGAGTAATTCATCTTTTCTAATGCTGTTAAGCTTCATGTTTATAATGCTTTCTAAAAATCTCACATCATCCCTCCTCGTACTTAACATATGAAAGGAGGACATAATAATGAACTAAAATTATTTTGTAAAGAGTATTACCTTTACTTATGTATAAAAAAAGAGTATACTCAACATGTAAATCGTAATGATTCTTAAATTGGGTGATAATATTGAAAGAAGACATGATTATAATTGATGATGTTTCATACCGTTATGAGACAGACACCGTTCTTGAACATATAAATATAAGTATTCCAAAAGGAGCTTTTTTAGCGATTGTTGGTCCAAATGGATCAGGAAAATCCACTTTATTAAAGCTTCTTTTAGGTTTATTAAAAATCCAAAAAGGAAATATTTATTTGTTTGGCCAAAAAATCCAAGACTTTAAAGATTGGGACAAAATTGGCTATGTTTCTCAGAAAGCAAACTCTTTTAATAGTGGCTTTCCTGCAACAGTATTTGAAGTTGTATTAAGCGGCTTAACGAAAAAAATTGGTCTATTTCACTTTGCGAAAAATCAGCATCGTGAAAAAGTTATAAAAGCTTTGAAGGATGTCGGTATGAGTGAATTTGCCAATCGGAATATTGGCGAATTATCAGGTGGACAGCAGCAAAGAGTATTTATAGCAAGAGCATTAGTAAGTGATCCAGAATTATTGATATTAGATGAACCTACTGTTGGTATTGATGCTGCAAATGAGAAAATATTTTATGAAATGATTGAGCAGTTGAATCAAAAGCTGGGTATTACGATGATTCTCGTAACTCATGATTTAGAGGCAGTAAGTCATTCTGTTACTCATGTTGCATGTTTAAATAAGCATCTACATTTTCATGGGAACTCTCATGAGTATCAGCAACTGAGTGATGTTGAATTAAATTGTTTTTATGGCAACCAACCACAGAAAAAATAAAGGATCTGTTAATGCTAATTGTTGAAACAATGGCTCCCAAGCCCTTTGCTTTTAATGGTCAAATGCAAGGCTTCTCTCATGGTGGTTTGAGATTGCTGCTAATTATAACAACAGTAACGCATAACAGAGCCAAAATAAATATATTTTACAAGATAAGAAAGTAATTGAATTTAACTTGGATGATTGATTAGCCATACTGTAGTCTAATTAACATATATAAAAAAGGGAAAGAGCAACCATTTTGAAAAAGTGTGTTTTTGCTCCATACTTTTAAGTCCTTTGAGTTTTCTTATTAAGTAAATCGGGAGGATTCCGATGATTTTAGATTTATTTCATTATGAATTTTTAAGAAATGCATTTATTACAGGTATAGTTATTGGTATTATAGCGCCTTTATTAGGTGCCTTTGTCGTTGTAAGGAGGCAATCTTTAATAGCGGATGCCTTAAGTCATGTTACACTTGCGGGAATCGCTTTTAGTTTATTTATTGAAAAAAAGTTTTTCGCCCAAGTAGGTAGTATCAATCCTTTATTTATGGGGATGACTTTTTCCGTCATTGGCTCTTTATTTATTGAAAAATTACGTAGTGTTTATAAACATTATCAAGAGTTAGCGATTCCTATTATTTTATCGTCAGGTATTGGATTTAGTGTCATTTTTATTTCCTTAGCTGATGGCTTTAATACAGATTTATTTAGCTATTTATTTGGAAGTGTTAGTGCAGTTTCTCGTTTAGATTTATGGACTATTATTGGCGTAGCTATTTTTGTAATAGCGATGATCGTTCTACTTTATAAAGAGTTATTTTTGTTATCGTTTGATGAGGATCATGCAAAGGCGTCTGGGATTCCAGCGAAGTATATTCATTTCATATTTATTATTCTTGTCGCTTTAGTTATTGCTGCATCTATGAGAATCGTTGGGATCATGCTTGTATCATCTTTAATGACATTACCAGTTGCAGCTAGCATGAGAATTGCAAATGGTTTTAAACAAATGATTCTATTCTCTATTCTTTTTGGCGAAATTTCAGTAGTGGGTGGATTATTCTCTGCTTATTATTTAGATTTAGCGCCAGGTGGAACGATTGTAATGATTGCTATTTTACTATTATTGCTTACAATCGGGTATAAGAAGGTTAAAATTCGTAATGCTTAATACTTGTACTGGAGTTGAACGTTATGAAAGTTGATGAAGCATTAGTCTTATTAAAGAATAAAGGATATAAATATACAGGGAAAAGAGAAGAGATGCTCGAACTTTTTTCTAAAAGCAATAAATATTTAACAGCGAAAGATGTATTAGAGAATATGAAAGCAAACTATCCAGGTCTTAGTTTTGATACGATTTATCGTAATCTTTCTCTTTTTGTTGAATTAGGTATCTGTGAGATGACAGAGCTGTCAGGGGAAAAGCATTTTCGTTTTACATGCAGTCATAATCAGCATCATCATCATTTTATATGTTTAGATTGTGGAAAAACGAAAGAGATTGAAACATGTCCAATGAGTCATCTATCAGAGGATTTGCAGGCATATGATATCTCAGGGCATAAGTTCGAAATATATGGTCGCTGTCCAGAGTGCCAATAACAAAAGCGTCAGTACTAGCTTAATGAAAATGCTAGTACTGACGCTTTTGTTTTGGCTTTTTGTACTCTATACGAATGTGTTACTTTGTCTGATTCTGTTTTATTTGCAAAAAGACAAGCTAGTAAGCTATCCAGAAGATTTACTGGTGAGCTTACTAGCTTGAATCTTTATTTAACTGTACTGAAATTGTGCTTTGTGTAGCCCTGCAAAAATCTCGTTTCTTTCGAGCAATTCTTCGTGTCTTCCTTGCTCTGCGATACCGTCTTCAGTGATAACAATAATTCGATCAGCATCACGAATCGTAGCGAGTCGATGAGCAATGATAAGTGTTGTTCGATTTAGCGCTAATTCATTTAATGATTGCTGAATAATAACTTCTGTTTCTGTATCAAGAGCTGAAGTAGCTTCATCTAATATGAGTATTGGTGGATTTTTAAGAAACATTCGAGCAATAGCAAGCCGTTGTTTTTGTCCCCCTGATAGCTTCAAGCCTCGTTCTCCAATTTGTGTTTCATAACCGTCTGGTAAACCTTCAATAAACGCCTCCAGATGTGCCCGTTTAACTGCTTGATATATTTCTTCATCAGTTGCGTCTAGTTTTCCATAAGATATGTTTTCCTTAATGGTTCCTGTAAATAAAAAGACATCTTGTTGAACTATTCCAATTTGAGAACGCAATGATTGAGTTGTCATATCTCTTATATCCATGCCATCTATGGTTATTTTTCCACTTGTTACATCATAAAAGCGTGGAATCAACGAACAGATTGTAGTTTTTCCTGCTCCAGAAGGACCAACAAACGCAATCGTTTCTCCGGACTTAATTTGTAAATCAATATGATTTAGTATAGTTTTTTTATCATCATATCCAAAGCCTACATCATGAAAAGCGATATTTCCATTTAATGCTGCCACTTCTATTGCATTTTCCTTATTTTGAACATCGGGTGTAACATCAAGTAAAGTAGTAAATCGTTTAAAGCCGGCCATTCCTTTTGGATATAATTCCATAAGAGCTGTTATTTTTTCTACAGGCTTAAATAGAACGTTCACATATAAAAGAAAACCAACCATTGCACCATAAGAGAGTTGATTATGATAGACAAACCAAGCCCCGATGACTAGCACTACAAGTGTCATCATTCTTGTCATTATATAGATGCCAGATAAACTAAAGGACATGACTTTATAACCTTGTAGCTTAGCCGCTCTGAATC
The DNA here is from genome assembly GCF_000321185.1 of Bacillus sp. AP8. Classification (NCBI taxonomy): domain Bacteria; kingdom Bacillati; phylum Bacillota; class Bacilli; order Caryophanales; family Bacillaceae; genus Bacillus; species Bacillus sp. AP8. The sequence goes on along the minus strand of NZ_CAPG01000043.1, from coordinate 2,523 downwards.
GCTTGTTGTTTTTGGTAAATCTGCTATTTTCATAGCTTTCATTCGTAAATGATTGAACGACACGTGCCCCTGAAATACTATCTTCAACTCTTGCATTAACATCTGCAATTTCTCCGTACATTTTACTCCATGCTTTATTCATTTTTAGATTTCCGAGTACCATAATGATAATTAAAAATGGGAGCAGACATATTGTAATCAAAGCTAGTTTGACGTGTAAAGTAAGCATAATACCGAATGCCCCAAGGAAAGTCATAATAGCAATAAAGAAGTCCTCAGGACCATGATGAGCTAACTCCCCGATATCCATTAAATCATTTGTAATCCTACTCATTAAATGACCGGTTTTGGAATTGTCGAAAAATTTAAAGGATTGTTTTTGAACATGCTGGAAAAGCTCTTGCCGCATGTCCGTTTCGATATTAATTCCTAGCTTATGACCCCAATAGTTGACTACGAATTGTAGGCCAGTACTAATCAAATAGAGTAATAAAAGCCCAAAGCTGACTGAAATGATTGCTGGCCAATCCTCTCCTGGAAGTAAGGTATCAATAAACCATTGGACGGAAAGAGGAAAAGCTAGTTCTAAAATAGCTACAATAATGGCACAGCCAAAATCAATAGCAAATAACCGCTTATACGGTCTGTAATACGAATAAAAACGTCTAATCATTCTATTATCCACCTATTTTTCTCTTTCTATAGTTTAAATTCTTCTTTAACCCACTGGTCGGCTTCTAGCCAATTGTTTACTCTAATGACATTAGTGGGAACATTCCCTTGATTATAAGAAGTATTAAATAAGATGACAGGAATATGACATTCTTCCCCTATTTGTACAGCATTATCATGCTTATCCTCAAAGAAAATATCAATATTATATTTTTTTATAAGTGAGATTTTATTGTGAGAGCCTGTTAATTCAATATGATGATAAGGGATGCAATTGTTTTTAAACCATTGTTCAGTGATATCGAAAAGATATGTATGTCGTGCACTTATGTAATAGAGTTCTCCTACATCTTTCCATTCGCTGATAACCTCTTTTGCCCACTTATTTAATGGAGATTGCTGATAAATATGTGATTCATTTGTTCTAAACCATTGATTTAAAATATCTTCCTCTACGTTTACATGAGGGCGTATATCGTATTCTTTAATATCTTCCATTTTTAATTGTAATCCAAAATCTTTATTTAAAAAGGGAATGATGGTGTCTGGTCGAGTTATTGTACCATCGATGTCAATTCCAAATTTAATTTTTCGCAATATTACACCTACTTTCAATAATGTGACTTTCATTATATACTAACGTGAATGAGACCTCCACACTAGAACTAGTGATCACCAATAAAAGTAGCGAAAATTTACAAGAAAAACATGTTTTCTTTTTCGTTTTTTCGTCTATATATTATATATCTAAATATTATTATGCTTGCATGATAAATGGCTAAGTAAATGTTTCCTATTTTATTTTTGTTAAAAAGAGAAAAAATAAGATTACACCCATAGAGAGAAAGTGAGGCGGTTCATCATGGAAAGAAATAATCAATCTCTTTCTAATCAAGAGCACAATGAAACCAACAAATACAAAGAAGAAACTGCAGCTGAGATTGCAACTCCTTATACTGTAAGAAATGAAGAAGCGTATCAGACAGCAAGGAAAATGACGATCGCAGCAAAAGCAATTGGATACATTGGCCTGTTGATTGCTGTTCTTTCTCTTTTTTTCTACCCATATGTATTAGGGGTCATTGCCATTGTTTTAGGATTTATTGCACTACGTAAAGGTGAAATAACATTTGGTAGTTGGGCAATAGGAATAAGTGCTTTTTCAATAATCTTAAAACTGTTTGTTGTTCCATTGTTTTAAAATTCATTATTATCATATAGGGCATCTCAGAGGTAATCTAATCCTTTTTTGAGATGTCCTTTTTATTTTATGTAAGGAAAGTGCATAGGGATGACATGGACAACTGTAAAAAAATAGAAAAGCAGTCCAATACAGTGGACTGCTTTCATTATTATTGAGAAGATAATTTCTTCTCTTCTTGTTTAGCAAAGTATTCAGCGGCTATTGCATCAATTTCTTTTTTCAACTCATCAACCATAATATCTTCAGGTACTTTTCGAACGATTTTTCCTTTGCGGAATAATAACCCTTCGCCTCTAGCTCCTGCAATACCAATATCCGCTTCTCTTGCTTCTCCTGGTCCGTTAACAGCACAGCCTAGAACAGCTACTTTAATTGGTGCTTTAATTTTGCTAATGTATTCTTCTACTTCGTTTGCAATACTAATTAAGTCGATTTCAATTCTTCCGCATGTTGGACAAGAAATAAGTGTTGCTGCATTTGATGCAAGACCAAATGATTTTAGTAATTCTCTAGCTACTTTAACTTCTTCAACTGGATCTGCACTTAATGAAATACGAAGTGTGTTTCCGATTCCCTTGTGAAGAATAGCACCTAGTCCGGCAGCACTTTTAACTGTACCTGCAAATAATGTTCCTGATTCTGTAATA
>NZ_CAPG01000044.1:0-25596 GCF_000321185.1 Bacillus sp. AP8 | reverse complement strand
TTGTGCTTTTTTCATGTGTTTGTCCATAGGAATTATTTTAATTTCGGGTAAGTAATATCTATAGATTTTTACATTGTAATATACTATAATGAAAAATTGTGATAAAAAGAAAAATCTATAGGTTTAGAGTTGCTATTGAAGGAATAAACTAATTAGCATAAGAAAGTCAAGAAATTCTCAAAAAAAAATTCGACAAGCTTATTCACTTTTTTAAACTTGTAAGAAATTAAGAAGGAATATGAGGAAAAATGGAGAAATTAAGAAGAGATGTCTGACAAACCTACACTTATAGTAGATGCAGATGCATGCCCCGTAAAAGAAGAATGTATAAGTTGTGCAAAAAAATATCATATAGAGGTTATCTTCGTTGCATCCATAAAAAATAAAACAAATTCATACTCAGATGCAAAATGGGTATATGTTGATTGGGATAAAGAAGCAGCTGACATATATATGATGAATCATTCTAAAAAAGGGGATATTGCGGTAACTAGCGACATTGGTTTAGCGGCTGCCTTAATAGGAAAAGGGGTTTGTGTAATATCTCCAAGGGGAATATTCTATAATGAGAGCAATATTGACTCCCTTTTATTTATGAGACATGAAGCGGCTAAAAAGAGAAGAAAAGGTGTCTATTCGAAAGGACCAAAAGCATTTACTGCCCACGAGCGTGATAACTTCCGCAAAACATTACTAAAAATTTTGTCGAACTTTGCAGGAATTTGAAAAGTTCTATCGAATAATAGATTATCACCTACAGAAAAAGGTGTAGTCCATGTCTAACAGTAGATTATCTGAAGAACAACTAAATACAATTAGGAATGCTGTTGACATTGTTGATGTAATCAACGAATATGTCCAGCTAAAAAAGCAAGGTAGAAATTATTTCGGCCTTTGTCCTTTTCATGGTGAGAACACTCCCTCGTTTTCCGTATCGCCAGATAAACAAATTTTTCATTGTTTCGGCTGTGGAGCAGGAGGAAATGTTTTTACTTTTTTAATGGATATCGAAGGATACTCATTTTTAGAAGCAGCAAAGGAATTAGCGGAACGTGGAAATGTTCCATTGCAAATTGAGTTGAGTGACAATAATGGTCAAAGTCAACCGCCTAGTGCTGAAAAGAAAATGATCGAAGCCCACGAGCTGTTAACGAAATTTTATCATCATTTACTTCTTAACACAAAAGAGGGAGAAGAGGCTCTACAATATTTGCTTGACAGAGGGTTTACGAAGGAATCAATTGAAAAGTTTTCAATTGGATACGCTTTAAATTCTTGGGATTTTGTTCATACATTCCTCAGCAAGCGTGGATTTGACGATGATGTTTTATATCAAGCAGGAATAATAGTGAAAAGAGAGGATGATCAGAAAAAGTTTGATCGTTTTCGAAATAGAATTATGTTCCCTATTAAGAATCATCATGGAGAGGTAGTAGCCTTCTCTGGAAGAGCATTAGGAAATGATGAACCAAAATACTTAAATAGTCCTGAAACGCCCATTTTTAACAAAAGTAAAGTTTTGTTCAATTTTCATCAAGCAAGAGCTTCCATTCGAAAAAAAGAACAGGCTGTACTTTTTGAAGGGTTTGCAGATACTATATCAGCAAATGCTGCTGGTGTTGAAAATGGCATAGCAACGATGGGTACATCTTTAACTGATGATCATCTACAAATTCTAAAGCGCAATTGTTCACAAATTCTCATTTGTTATGATTCAGACAACCCAGGCTTAGAGGCAGCGAATCGTGCTGCAGATATGATTTTACAAGCAGGGCTTTCTGTGAAGGTCGCTTTAATGCCTGATGGGTTAGATCCAGATGAATATATAAAGAAGTACGGAACTAAAAGCTTTAGCCAAGATGTAATTGGAAATAGTTATACTTATTTGGCCTTTAAGATGAGATTCTTAAAAAAAGGTCGCAATATGAATAATGAGGGTGACAGAATTTCTTATATTGAAGAAGTTCTTAAAGAAATCGCTAAACTTCCAAACGCAGTTGAAAGAGAGCATTATTTGCGCCAAATTTCTTCAGAGTTTTCTTTATCACTTGACACTCTTATGGCTCAACAAAAACAAGTTTTCTTTGCTGAGAAAAAAAGAGGAAATTTGCCGCAAAATAATTTTCGTGAACCATCCAGCGGGATCGTTTTGCAATATGAGCAGAAGCTAAAACCAGCTTATATCAATGCAGAGCTAAGGCTAATCGCTCATATGCTGCAAGATAAAGAAACAGCCTTTAAAATTAGATCATTATTAGGGGATACCTTATTAAATATTGATGAACATCAAGCTATTATCACCTACTTGTATGGGTATTATGAAGAGAGAGAGGACCCAGATATCAGTCTTTTCCTTTCATTTATTCCTGATAAAAGCTTAAGGCAAATCGTTTCTCAAATACAAATGATGTCTGTATCTCCTGATCCATCAGAAGATGAATTAAAAGATTATGTAAGTGCTGTGTTGAAACAACAAAAAATGTTAAAGATAAAAGAAAAAGAAGCTGAAAGAATGGAAGCAGAACGTTTAGGCGATTATTTGCAAGCAGCCAAAATTGCTTCAGAAATACTTCGATTAAAGACCAATTAACATATATGAATGATCCACATGATGTGTCGAAAGTTTGGAAGGAGGGGAACATATGGCTGATAAATCAGCTCGTTCCAAAGATGTAGAAAATGAATTAACACTAGAACAAGTAAAAGAACAATTGCTTGAATTAGGTAAAAAGCGTGGTGTTCTCACATATGAAGATGTAAGTGAGAAATTAGCTAGCTTTGAACTTGATTCTGATGCAATAGACGAATATTTTGATTTCCTTGGTGATCAGGGAGTCGAAGTTCTTTCTGAAGATGAAGACAATGATGGTGATCCAAACATTAAAGATTTAGCAAAAGAAGAAGAATTTGACTTAAATGATCTAAGCGTTCCTCCTGGAGTTAAAATTAACGATCCTGTGCGAATGTATTTAAAAGAAATTGGTCGAGTTAATCTTCTTTCTGGTGAAGAAGAGATTGCTCTTGCAGAAAGAATTGAAGAAGGAGATGAGGAAGCTAAGCGTCGTTTAGCGGAAGCGAACCTTCGACTAGTTGTAAGTATTGCAAAACGATACGTTGGACGTGGTATGCTGTTTCTTGACTTAATCCAAGAAGGAAATATGGGATTAATCAAGGCAGTTGAAAAGTTTGACTATCGTAAAGGCTTTAAATTTAGTACGTACGCAACTTGGTGGATTCGACAAGCCATCACACGTGCCATTGCTGACCAAGCGCGTACAATCCGTATTCCGGTTCATATGGTTGAAACGATTAATAAATTAATTCGAGTTCAGCGTCAATTACTTCAAGATTTAGGGCGTGAACCATCTCCTGAAGAAATTGCAGAAGATATGGATCTAACACCTGAAAAAGTTAGAGAAATATTAAAGATTGCACAAGAACCAGTTTCATTAGAAACACCAATTGGTGAAGAAGATGATTCACATCTTGGTGATTTTATTGAGGATCAAGACGCAACCTCACCATCTGAACATGCAGCATATGAGCTTTTAAAAGAGCAATTAGAAGACGTTTTAGACACATTAACTGATCGAGAAGAAAATGTATTACGTCTTCGTTTTGGATTGGATGATGGCAGAACACGCACTCTTGAAGAAGTGGGTAAAGTATTTGGTGTAACTCGTGAACGTATTCGCCAAATCGAAGCTAAAGCATTGAGAAAGCTTAGACATCCAAGTAGAAGCAAACGTCTAAAAGATTTCTTAGAATAGAAACCAGTAACTCATAAGTATGCATATTGTTGACAAGGTGTTTCTACCTCGTGTTACGATAGTATGTTTGCTTATGAGTTTTTTTGTAGCAAAATGTTTTCCACCATGTAAGCGCTGTATTTTTTAGATAAAAAAGGTCAAAATTGTGCGTTCTACAAGAACATTTAAAGAATTTTTAACCAATCACTTTCCTATATTGAAAAATAGGGTAAATACCCGATATATCAAGGGAGAAGGAATAAGGATGTGATTTGCCACATGAATGAGACTCGAAAAAAAATTTTGTTAAACGAGATTCGTTATTGGAAAAAAACAAGAATTTTACCTGAACAATATTGTAATTATTTATTGGCTTTATATTCGGAAGGGGAAGATGAGCAATTATCCACTCCGAAAAAGAAAATGCGCAAAATAACTATTCCATATGTTTTCATTTCCATCATAATTGTAAGTGCTTTTATTGTAAATTATTTTACAGAAATTAAAACGTTTTTGCAAATAGCTCTTTACATAATTTTACTAGGAACTTTAATTGGGATTACTTTTTATGAAAATAAAAAACAACGAATCATATCATTTCCTCTCATTGCGATATCGCTAGTAACTTTGATGATGACTGTTAGTGTCTGGGAAATATTTGCTTCTGGACAAGTGGTAATCCTTTATATGCTACTTTTCATAAACTGTCTGATCTGGACATTTATTGGCAAAAAAATGAATCTACCTTATTTTACAACTGCTGGGGTTTTTGGCTCCATTGTCATATTATATTTTTTCTTGAAGTATTTTGGTTTATTTCAATAAAACTTGAAAAGTTTTACATATATGTCTAATTTCCGAAAATATTCCATAACTTGTCGGTTAGGTCTTTTCCTTGTAAAGATTTTCAAGTAAAATAAGAGTTGTTTGGATTTATTGTATACAGATAGAAATGTACATAGGGGAGGTAGAAAGAATGAATCGTAATCCAATTATTCCTTTTGTTGTGATTATGGTGTTCGGAATTATCATAATGTTCGGTCTTTCCTTTAAAGGTCTTGGCGATGCTAAAGAGATTGCTGAGGGCAAGAAAGATGGAGGGGAAAAGAAAACGGAACAAGCGGCCGGATCTCCAGAAGAGATTTACAAGGCAAACTGTTTGTCATGTCATGGCGATTCTTATCAAGGGGTAGTAGGACCAGCACTTAAAGGTGTAGGCGGAAAGAAATCCGTAGACGAAATTAAGACGATTATTAAAGACGGTACTCCAGGTGGTATGCCAGGGAAACTTGTACCAGAAGATAAGCTGGATGAAATGGCTGAATGGTTATCTAAACTATAATGGGTATGGAAGCGACTGTTTTAATCAGTCGTTTTTTTTTGTACAAGTATGGAAAAAAAGTAGTGTGTCATACAAAGGGGAATAGTCTTAAAGAATAAATAATCGTATTATAACGTCTATACGGTTGCATAAAGGATAAATAGTTCTTTATACTGTAACAGTAAAGAAAAAGAAATAGGTGACTTACATGAATAGCGAAAATTTATCAAAAAGATTACATACAGTAGCCTCTTTTATTCCAAAGGATAGTATATTAGCTGATATTGGTTCTGACCATGCTTATCTACCTTGCTATGCAGTCCATGCTGGAATTGTACAAAAAGCGATTGCAGGAGAGGTAGCAGATGGTCCGTGGTCATCGGCACATAATCAGGTATTAGAAGAAGGATTTGAACAAAAGATCTCAGTTCGAAAAGGAGATGGATTAGATGTTTTATCTCCAAATGAGGCAACATGTATTACAATCGCAGGTATGGGTGGTACACTCATTTCTAATATATTAGATCGTGGGACCGATAAGCTTGAAGGAGTACAAAGACTCGTTTTACAACCAAATATTCAAGCAATTAACATTCGAAAGTGGTTATTAAAACATTCTTGGCAATTAGTGAATGAAGTCATTATTGAAGAAGATGGTAAAATTTATGAAATTCTAGTAGCTGAAAAAGGGGATCCAGAAGCACCATATAGTGAAAAGAAAGACAGACAACTTTTACTTGGACCATTTTTAGAAAAAGAGTGTAATGAAGTTTTTCGAAAAAAATGGCAAGCAGAAAGCAAGCATTGGAAAAAGATTCTCGAACAATTGCAGCTAAGTGGAAAAACAGAATCATCTCAAGAAAAACAGCAGCAATTAAAGCAATATTTAGCATTCGTAGAGGAGGTCCTTTAAAGTGACAAAGATACCAAATGGCTTTGAAGTAATTGGAGCATTTGAACAATTTTCTCCTAAGAAATTAGCGATGGAGGGAGATAAGATCGGATTACAAATAGGAACGCTGAATAAACCAGTTTCAACTGTTATGGTTGCTCTAGATGTGTTAGAGGACGTTGTAGATGAAGCGATTGCTAAAAATGTTGATTTAATTATTGCACATCACCCAATTATCTTTAGACCGCTGAAAAAAATAGATACATCGCAAGCTAATGGTCGTATTGTAGAGAAGCTTATAAAGCATGATATAACAGTGTACGCTGCCCATACGAATTTAGATATTACGAAAGGTGGCGTAAATGATCTCCTTGCAGAAGCGTTAAAATTAGAGAATACGAAGGTTTTAGTGCCAACCTATGAGATGAGTCTACGAAAGCTAGCTGTCTTTGTTCCATTAGAAGCAGAGCAAAGCGTTCGAGAAGCATTAGGGAACGCTGGAGCAGGCTTTATAGGGAATTATAGTCATTGTACGTTTACTTCTTCTGGTACAGGGACATTTCAACCTGGAGAAGGAACGAACCCGCATATAGGCACGGTAGGGACAATAGAGAGTGTTCAAGAAGTAAGAATCGAAACGGTGTACCCTATAGAAATTGAGAGAAAAGTCATTACCGCTATGATTAAAGCGCACCCTTATGAAGAAGTTGCTTACGATATATATCCACTTGAAAATGCTGGAGAAGCATTAGGATTGGGGAAAATTGGCGAGCTACCAAAGGCAATGACATTAGAAGAATTTGCTCAGTATGTAAAAGAGTCTTTTGATGTTAAAGGTGTGCGAGTAGTTGGAAATTTACAAGATACTGTGAAAAAGGTTGCGGTACTTGGTGGTGATGGCAATAAATATATTAATCAAGCTAAATTTCAAGGCGCCGATGTGTATGTGACTGGAGATATGTATTATCATACAGCACATGATGCTATGATGCTGGGATTGAATATTGTCGATCCTGGACATAACGTTGAGAAGGTTATGAAAGCTGGTGTCGCTAACATGCTGAGCGATTTTAGCGAAGAAAAAAATTGGCAAGTTGATGTGATTGTTTCGGAAATTAATACAGATCCTTTTACATTTTTGTAAAAAGATTTGTTAAAATCTAATCTTTGTAGTTATTGTGGCTGTTTAATAAGATATGGTTATTTGAAAAGTATTAGTATCTCAAACTTATAAGAGAAATAAAATCCCGTAATAGATAAAACTATTACGGGATTTTATTAGTTTTTTATTGTCTGTATAAATATGAATGGCATCTCGTAAAAAAGCTGCGGTACCTGGTTGGTCTTTATCATAATAAGCAGTAAAGCGTTCATCATCTACATACATTTGAGCTAATCCAGCATGGGCTTCCTTCGAATAAGAATCCCAATAATAGCAAAGCCACTTGCGATGTAATTCTACAGCTTTCTGTGCTAAATCACATGAAGGGTCGCCAGTTTGCATCGCTTCTTTTAACGCTTCTGTAATATCATTTGCAAGCTGAGAAACCTCTTCATGTTGTTTTTCTGTCATACCCATTACTTTTTTATTGGATTGATTTATGGTATCTTCCCCATATTTTTTTCGGATTTCTTTTCCGTATTTTTTTTCATTTTCATCTATCATACGCTTCTTGAAGCCTTCGAATTTCTCGTGATTAGACATAGTCATTCTCCCTTCTGTTAAAGCAATTGTTTTTTCAACATTTTCAATCAGTTTATTTAACTGCTTGCGTTTATCAAGGAGTTTTTCTCTGTGCTGTTTAAGTGCTAAAGCTCCGTCAAAATCGGGTGACGTTATAATTTGTTTAATCGTGTCTAAGTTCACGCCAAGCTCTCGATAAAAGAGAATTTGTTGTAAGCAATCGACTTCATACTGACCATAAATTCGATATCCAGATGAGTTAATTCTTGCCGGCTTAAGAATTCCAATCTCATCGTAATATCTAAGTGTTCGACTACTTACTCCAGCCATTTTCCCAAGTTTTTGCACTGTATATTCCACATGATCACCTCCTGATAGTTTTACTATACACATTGACGTAACGTGAATGTAAAGAGAAAAATAAAATATTCTTAGTAAGAATTATGATGGGGACATCAGTTTGCTTTTTAGAAAAATGGTACAAATGGTTTATTGAATTGGAAGCTATTACATGTTTAATGTTTTGAATCGTGGGATATAGTTATTCGTTAACTGATAAATAGGAATAAATACTTATTTTAGATCAGAGTTGCCAATAATTAAGAAGGAGGTAGTTGAGATGCTTACTTGTGAAAATAGTGTGAATTCAAAAAAGATTCTTGAGCGACAAAGAGTTAATCAAATAATGGAAAATATATGTGATTATCCATTAACTATTTTACATGCGCCTATGGGTTATGGAAAAACCTCCGCCTTAAAACAATTCCTACAATATCGACCTATGTCTTATATTTGGTTTAATTCATCCGTTATTGATTCATCATCTCGGGTATTTTGGAGACGTTTTGTTCAATGTGTAAAACAAGTTAATATAAGTCTAGGTGATAAACTACAACAAATTGGTTTTCCAGAAAATGAAGCCCAACTACTAAAGGTTCTAGATTTAATTATCGAACATAAATCTCTTGAAAAAAACATTATTGTTATAGATAACTTTCATATTATAAATAATCCCGAAATTTTCCATTTGATTGAAACATTAGCCAATGAGGATATTGAACATTTACATATTGTTTTACTGACTAGAGATATAAGTGATGTAAATATTTATAATTTAGTTATGAAGAGGCTTTGTTTTATGATTGATTATCAAATATTAGCCTTTAATAAAGAAGAAATCAAATCTTATTTGACCTTAGCCGGTTTTCAAGAATCACAATCAATAATCGATGAACTATACAACTATACATTGGGGTGGATATTGTTAATTAATCTTGAAGTGTCAGGATTAAAAAAAGGTTTATCTATAGGGATAACAGCTACTATTGATGATCTTATTGAAAAGAATTTTTACGATTCGTATGATGAGGATACTAAGCAGTTCCTATTAAAATTAGCTGTTTTTGATGAATTTACGAAAGAACAAGTGATAGATGTATTGGAAGAGGATCATACGTATGAAATGTTATTAAAGTTATTCAATGAAAATCCTTTTATTCAGTATGATAATAATCATCAAACGTATAACATTCATCATGTTCTTTTAGATTATTTAAGAAACAAGCAAAAGGAAAATCCTATTGAATTTAAGTCGTTAAATAAGAAGGCTGGGAAATGGCATATTAAACAAGGCGAACTTGAAATGGCTCTTATCTATTTTTATAGAGCGGATGATATAACAGGTGTCTTATATGAAATAGATCATCGTAATGAAGTTACATTAATGAACATTAATCAAGAAATTATTTTTAAGGCTTTTGACAATCTTCCGCAAGCATTATGGTTCAATTATCCTTTAGCTTATCTAAAGTTTATACGTATACAATTATTAAGTGGGCTAGATGAGAGAGTTGAAAATGGTTTACAAAGACTAGATGTACTGCAAACATTTTATGAAAATACAAATGAAGGCTCTCTATATAAAAATAAAAAAAGGATTTTGGCTGAAATTCAAATTTCTCGAATTTTTAATTCCTATAATCATGATGTTTATAGAATGTATAATTATATGGAAAATGCAATTGAATTACTAGATGAACAATCATCTAGTATAGATAATATGTTTGGGTATCCTTTTATATTATTTACTTTTTTTCGAGAATCCGGAAAGTTGAATGAGATTACAAATGTTATTGCCGAGAATTATCATAAAGAGAATGCTGTATTTACAGGTTGCAGCATAGCATCGAATTATCTTATTCTTGCTGAATATGCACTCGAATTAGGAAATTTAAACGATGCTAAAATAAACGCATTTAAAGCAAAATATCAAGCGGCAATTGATCAAAAGGATTATCTATATGTTAATGCTAATTTTACGATAGCAAGACTATTGCTCCTAGAAGGTAGCTTTTCTGAAGTCAAAGAGCTTATTCGAAATTTAGAGATGTATGTTGAAGAAAAGAATAAATTCTCATTAAAAACGATGCTTGATATATGTGTTGGCTATATATTTGGGTGTTTAGGCGTTTATAATAAGATTCCTCGTTGGATAAAAATTGGAGATATGCATCCTTATACAAGTAAAAGGCAAGTTATGACATTTCGCTATATTGTTCAAGGCAAAGCTATACTGTTAACTGAAGATTACAAACAACTAGAACAATTCTGCAGAAGCGCTCAAAATCATTTTGCGAGATATAATCATCAATTAGGGTTGCTTCATAATTTTATTTATGAAGCAGTTGCTAATCAGAAATTATATGGGAGACAGGAAGCAAAGGACTCATTATTGAAAGCACTTATTATTGGCCAAGCAGATGATATCATTGTGCCATTTGCAGAAAACGCCCCATATATTCTAGAAATGATTAAAGAGATTTCTTGCGAAATTAGTAGTGTAGATCACCATTATTTACAAAGAGTTATCTATAGTTGTAATCATTATCTAGAAAACCTTGATAAATTTAAGGTACCAACAGTTTCACTAACATCGAGAGAAAAGGAAGTCTTAACATTAATAGCGGATGGTTTAAAAAGACAAGAGGTTGCTAAAAAGATTGATATATCAATAGCGACAGTTAATAAAACCTTAGAGCATGTATACAAGAAATTGGAAGTAGGTAATAAAACTTCTGCTATAAAAAAAGCGAAGGAATTGAAGATTATTTAAACTATAGGGGTGGAAGCGACATCATGAATTTTCTTCAAAAACGTAAAACTCTTATAAGAAATCGAATAAATGTAGAATTTAAGAAAATGTTTTCGTATCCATTAACAATTATTCAAGCACCTATAGGGTATGGGAAAACAACTGCTATGAAGCATTTTTCTGAATATGCGAACGCGGATTTTATATGGTGTTCAATTACTAGAAGGGATTGTTCTAAATCATATTTATGGACTAGGACGGTAGCTTGTTTTTCTAAGTATGATCCTCAATTAGGAAATGAACTCAAAAAAGTGGATATTTCAAATGGTTCTCTTCAAATAAGTAAAGTAATGGATATTTTTCGAAGCTATCCATTTGATAAGCCTACAATTGTTGTAGTCGATGATTTTCATCAATTGAAAGATATGAATGTATTTCAGTATATAGTACTGCTTATTCAAGAAAGAATTCCTAATTTGCATGTTGTCATTTTGACTAGAAATATGCCTAATATAGATATTGCGGAACTAATATCTAAAAAACTATGTTTGGTTATCAAAAAGAAATGTCTTAAATTTACGTATGAAGAAATTTTGCAATATTATTTATTAATAGATTCTTTAAAGTCTGAAGATCATATTAAAAGAACTCTAGAATATACTGGAGGATGGATTTCTTTAATTTATCTTTCACAATTTGGTTTGAAGCAAAACACCCCACTTCATAAAAGGGCTTCGCTTTATCAGCTTATTGAAGAAAACCTTTATCAGTCTTATGATGAGGAAATGAAACAGTTTCTTTTGAAAATAGCCGTATTGGATCGCTTTACAATTGAACAAGCTACTTTTGTTCTTGAGGATGATAGTGCGCCAAATAAAATTATCTCCCTATATAACGAAAATGCCTTTATTGTCTATGATGAAGAGCAGATGTTTAAAATTCATAACGTTCTTTTGGATTTTTTGAGATATAAGCAATTACTAGAAGATATCGATTTAAAAAAATTATATAAGCGTGCTGGAACATGGGGATTACAAGATGAAAAATATAGGAAGATGTGTTTGATTTATCTATACAAAGCTGGCGAAATAGAAACTATACTAGAAGTACTAAATCAATTTGATGTTAGTAGCAGAATAGATGTTTTGAAATATATAGAATTTTGCGAAGAGTATCCTGACTTATTTATCGAGAATGACTTACTATATAAATATCCGAAGGCTTTAGCGAAATATTTAATATACATTTTGTTAGAAAGTGATTGTAAAGAAAAGAAGGATGAAGGATACAGCAGGTTACAAAAATTGCTTTCTACCTATGAAAATGATGCAGTGAACGTTGAAACTATAGAAGTGAAAAAATATATCCAAAAAATGAATAGGTCAGAAAAGAATCGTATTCTTGCAGACCTTTACATAGCTATGTCATTTGTTGCGTTTAATGATGTTGAAAAAATGATCTACTATCAACATAAAGCTAATAGATTAATTAAAGAAGAACATACCTTTCATTTAAGTACATTTTTAACTATGAATTCTCCTCATTTGCTATACACCTTTTATAATGAAAGAAGTCAATTAAAGAACATTTTGCATGTATTCACTACCTATCAAAAAGGGTTACCAATGAATGATAGTATTCATAGGTCGGGTTTTATGGATGTCATGCATGCAGAATATTCTCTTGAAACAGGCGATTGTGAAGCCGCTGAAAAATATTATCAAATGGCTATCTCTAAGCTTCATTTAAATAATCGACCAAATCTTTTTATTCATGCTCGCTTTTCATATTTTAGACTGCTCCTTTTTCAAGGTGAGTTTGAAAAGGTTGAAAAACTTTTGCAAGAGTTAATGAATACTCTTCAGGATAATAAAAATGTTACATTAAACACGAATTTAGATTTATGTCTTGGTTATATGTATGCTTGTCTTGGTTTAGTTGATCAAATCCCGAACTGGATAAAAATGAATAATATATCATCAAAATACGTATTAAGGCATGGTTTATCGTTCCAGTGGATTATTTATGCTAAGTCTATATTATTAGATGAGAATTTCATCCAACTTGAATTATTATGTGATCAATCATACAAATATTTTGATGAATATAATAATCAATTAGGATTTCTTCATAGTTCTATTTATGTAGCAATTGCGAAATATAAGCTTTATGGTATGGAAGAAGGAATGCAGGCGATGAATAAAGCTCTTAAACTAGGGCAATCCGATGGAATTATTCTTCCCTTTGGTGAGAATGCTTCTTTTATTTTGCCTATATTACGAGAGATGGAAAACAATCACATGGGTATAGATTCAAGTTATTTCAATCGTGTTTTAGCATGTTGTGAGAGATATGACAGCAACATGCTAAAAATGAAAAACGAAGTGGATTTATTAAATGAAAACGAAATAAATGTTTTAAAGTATGTTGCAGATGGATATAAACGAAAAGAAGTAGCGAAGGAACTATATGTTTCGCTAGCTTGGGTAAATAAAGTTATGGAAAGTATTTATAAAAAATTTGAAGTCAATAATAAAACGGCTGCTATTCAAAAAGCAAGAGAGTTTAAAATAATATAAACCAAAAAATTAGTAAAAATACTATATGGAAATAGTATTTTTACTAATATAAAAACTATTAAATAACTTCTACAATAATTGTAGAAGTTATTTTTTTATATTAAAGGAAATTTACGAGTTTTGGATAACCGGTTTGTGATCTATAACAGCATTGATTAGACTTATCGTCAGGATGAACGTAGTCATTATATTTTCTTTTTTTGGGAGGGCATCATGGAAGAATCAATTAGTTTGAAAGAAATTTTATTGATATGTAAGAAAAGATTACTTCTTATTTTAGGAATTACCATTTTTTCATTAGCTTTATGTGCTCTCATTACCTATTTCTTTATTGAACCTGTTTATAAGGGAACTACACAAATACTGATTAGCAAAGCTAAAGATAATGAAGCGCTCTATGAATACAATGAGGTGCAAACGAATTTGCAGTTAATCAATACATATAACGTTATAATTAAAAGCCCACGAATTCTAAATCTTGTCAAAGAGGAACTAGGCTTACGGCTTTCAACAGAAGAATTAACGAAAAAAATTACCGTAGAGAGTGAGGAAGACTCACAAGTATTAAATATAAACGTTGAAGATCAGAATCCTGAAGTAGCTGCTGGTATAGCTAATACAATTGCCAAAGTATTTCAAGAAAATATTGTAGAAATTATGAATGTAGATAATGTCGTTATTTTAGCAAAAGCAGCAGTAGATCAGCATCCCATTCAGGTTAAACCCCAACCATTATTAAATATGGCGATAAGTCTAGTAGTCGGATTCATGATTGGAATTGGTATTGCATTTATCTTGGAATATTTAGATAACTCAATCAAAACAGAACAAGATATTGAAAAATTAGTAGATATTTCTGTGTTAGGTATTATCTCGACAATAGATCAAAATGTTCCAGAATTTAATGATGTGAAAGGGAGGGATTCTGAATGTATAAAAAACGAAAGAAAAAAAGTTCTATAAATCGAAACAAGAAATTAATAACAAGTTTAAGTCCTAAGTCTCCCATTTCTGAACAATATAGAACTATTCGAACAAATATACAGTTTGCCTCTATTGATTCTGAAATTCAATCCATAATGGTTACATCTGCAGAACCTGAAGCAGGTAAGTCAACGACATGTGCAAATCTTGCAGTTGTATTTGCTCAACAAGGGAAAAAAGTTCTTATTATAGATGCAGATTTAAGAAAGCCGACTGTTCATCAAACATTTCAAATACAGAATGCAGAGGGGTTAACAAGTTTATTAATGAAACGCAAACAATTTGATGAAGTAATTGTTCCAACAAGTGAACCTAATTTATATGTTCTTACTAGTGGACCAATACCACCTAATCCAGCTGAGTTATTGTTATCAAATGCGATGCAGTTTATATATAACAAAGCTCTTCATGAATATGATTTGGTGATTTTTGATACACCTCCCATATTGGCAGTAACAGATTCTCAGATTGTTTCTCATTATTGTGATGGAACAATTATCGTTGTTGCCTCTGAACAAACCAAAAAAGAACAATTAATAAAAGGTATAGAGCTATTGAATTTTTCAAAAGCAAAAATTCTAGGTATTGTACTTAACAATAGAAAAATCTCTAATCAGGATAATCATTATTACTACTTTTCTTGAAATTATATTATTTGAGTATTTATTCTTGGAAAACTAGTAGGAGTTTGAGAGGTGTAGAGATGATTGATATCCATACTCATATATTGTGGGGAGCTGACGATGGAGCTAAGACGCAAAGAGATAGTTTAGCTATGGCAAAACAAGCTGTAAATCAAGGTATACGCACAATTGTGGCTACTCCACATCATATGAATGGAACATATTTGAATGTTAGAAGTGATATTAAATCAAAAGTGTCAGAATTGAATAATCTTCTTGAAATGCAACAAATTCCTTTAGAGGTGTTACCTGGTCAGGAAATAAGAATCTACAGTGATTTATTGGCAGATTATAAAAGAGGCCAAATTATTGCGGTCAATGATACAACAAATTTTTTATTAATAGAATTACCAACTACTCATATTCCGGCATTTCTAGAAAAAATGATGTTTGAAATACAACTACAAGGTTTAATACCTGTGATCGTTCATCCAGAGAGAAATCACGTCTTTCTGGAGAATCCCAAGAAATTATATGAATTAGTAAAACAAGGTATATTAACGCAAGTAACAGCTGCTAGTTTAACAGGGGATTTTGGTAGAAAGATTAAGAAATTTTCATTTGATATCATAAAGGCGAATCTAGCACATTTTATCGCTTCTGATGCACATAATGTGTCATCACGTTGTTTTAAGATGTTTGAGGCATACAGGTTAGTTGAAGATAAAGTAGGAATGGATTATGAAGAGTTCTTTTTACAAAATGCTGAACGACTAGTGCAAAATAAATCAATAAGTCAGGATACACCCTATATGCTCCAAAAAAGGGGTTTTCATTTCTTTTAAATCAATATATTTTGGAGAGACTTCCTTTCCTCTATCAATGGAGTACTCGATTATACTGTGGGATTTTTTCTGAAATCCTTAGACACGTTTGTTGTCAAGGGTGTGGTGTGAGGGAGGGTTAGATGCCCAATTAAATGAATTTTCACATAAGGAGATTGTTAATGCTGAATCATTCGCTTATGTGAGTGTTTATTTTGTTTTTTTGTTTTATTTATTAAGGGGGACAATGCTATGAAAGTTAGAAAAGCGATTATACCAGCAGCGGGATTAGGGACGCGATTTTTACCTGCTACAAAAGCAATGCCGAAAGAAATGTTACCGATTGTTGATAAACCAACTATTCAATATATTGTAGAGGAGGCCATTAAATCGGGAATTGAAGATATTATTATTGTAACGGGTAAAGGAAAAAGATCGATAGAAGATCATTTTGATAATGCGCTTGAGTTAGAAATGAATCTAATGGAAAAAAAAAGTATGAACTTTTAGAGAAAGTACAAGAACCAGCAAAAGTAGAGATTTATTATATTAGGCAAAAGGAACCGAAAGGCTTAGGACATGCTGTGTTGTGTGCAAAACATTTTATAGGTGATGAACCATTTGCTGTATTACTTGGAGATGACATAGTGGAATCAGAAACACCTTGTTTAAAACAAATGATTGATGTATATGAAGAAACACATGCATCTGTTGTAGGCGTACAAAGGGTTCCAGAAGAAGAGACTCACCGATATGGGATTATAGATCCTGGTAAACAAATGGAGCATCTGTATCATGTAAACCATTTTGTCGAAAAGCCAATACAAGGAACTGCCCCTTCCAATTTAGCGATAATAGGTCGATATATTTTAACGCCAGAAATATTCATGTTTTTAGAAAAAGAAGAGATTGGTGCCGGAGGAGAAATTCAATTAACAGACGCCATTCAAAAATTAAATGAAATACAGCGAGTCTTCGCGTATGAATTTGAAGGTAATCGCTATGATGTTGGGGAAAAATTAGGATATATTACAACAACGATTGACATGGCTCTTCATAATGAGGAGTTAAGAGAAGGGCTGATTACTTATTTAGAGCATGTCTTAATGGCTGAAGAGAAAATGCATATATTTACCGACTTAATTGATATGGCTCTCCATAATGAGGAATTAAGAGAAGAATTATTATCTTACTTAAAACGTACTTTAGAAGTTGAAGAGGTTTTTGAGGAAGTGACGTAATTGAAATGTTGAATCAGTGTAAAGTAATTTATAGGAATGAGGAGGAAACATGTCATTTAATAAAAGAATATCGTATTTATTATTATTTGATTCTTGTTTTGTATGTATAAGTTTAATTATGGCGATTATTTTAAGTGATAATCATCTTGAAGATACAGGAACAGCAAAAGTAGTACTATTATCAGTAGTTCTGTTAATTTCATATTATTTGAGTGCGTTTTATCAAAAAATTTATTTTAAAGCATGGGAATATGCGAGTATTAGTGAATTGATAGCCATAATAAAAGTTACACTGTTCTCGGTTTTTATTACTAGTTGTATTTCTATCATACTCTATCATCATCTTAATTTAAGATTACTATTGTTATTATGGATGATTCTAATTTTATTTATTGGTGGTTCCCGTTTTACGTGGAGAATTTATAAAGATTCTAATAGGAAAGAAAAAGAGAATTTTAGAAAAACTTTAATTATTGGAGCAGGGGTAGCAGGAACGATGGTAGTGAGGCAATTGTTACACAATAATGGAGAAACGGATTTAAAACCTGTTGCCTTTATTGATGATGATTATTATAAACAAAAGCTATATATTTTAGGTATTCCTGTTGTGGGAACTTCAAAAGATATTCTAGATGTTGTTAAGAAATATAAGATTGAGCATATTGTAATCGCTATTCCATCTGCTCCTCGAAAGCAATTAACGCATATCCATCAAGAATGTGCCAAATCGGGAATAAAAACACAAACACTACCAATGCTTGAAGATATCATGGTAGGAAAAGTTTCAATTAGTAACTTTAAAGATGTTGAAGTACAAGATTTATTAGGGAGAGAACCTGTTTCGTTACATATTGAATCTATATCTGATTATGTTTCAAATAAGACCGTTTTAGTAACAGGAGCAGGAGGATCTATAGGGTCAGAGATATGTAGACAAATCAGTACGTTTCAACCTAAAAAACTACTGTTATTAGGTCATGGAGAAAATAGCATATATTTAATTAACATGGAATTAAGGGAAAAATATAAGGATTCTATTGAATTTATTCCGATAATTGCTGATATCCAAGATCGAAAACGAATCTTCGAAGTTATGGAGCAATATAAGCCAAATGTAGTATATCATGCAGCAGCACATAAACATGTTCCTTTAATGGAATATAATCCGTGTGAAGCAGTGAAAAATAATGTGTTTGGAACTAAAAATGTAGCAGAAGCAGCAGACGAAAATCACGTTGAAACCTTTGTAATGATTTCTTCTGATAAGGCAGTAAAACCACCAAATATAATGGGAGCAACCAAACGAACGGCAGAGATGATTATACAACGATTGAATGTGAAGAGTCGAACAAAATTTGTTGCTGTGCGTTTTGGAAATGTATTAGGTAGTAGAGGAAGTGTAATCCCTTTATTTAAAAAACAAATCCAAGCTGGTGGACCTGTTACAGTAACACATCCTGAGATGATTCGCTATTTCATGACTATACCAGAAGCTTCTCGATTAGTGATTCAAGCGGGTGCACTTGCGAAAGGTGGAGAAATATTTGTTTTGGATATGGGTGAACCGGTCAAGATTGTAGATCTTGCGAAAAATATGATTGAACTTTCGGGCCATTCTGTAGAAGAAATAGGTATAAAATTCACGGGGATACGACCAGGGGAAAAATTATATGAGGAATTATTTAATAAGGAAGAAACGAACAGTAAACAAGTTTTTCCTAAGGTATTTATAGGGAATATTGATGTGAATCATTCTGATGAACTAGATTACTTCTTAAAGCATTTTAGTGATATGTCGGTGGAGGAAGTGAAAGATTATATTTTACATTTGGCTAATGATAAGGAAATAAATAATAAGCCTTTTAATCCTTCTTTAATGGAGATATAAAATAAAGTTAAAGGCTTAGAAAGATAGCGAGAGTATAGAAAATGATTAGATTTGAGAAATGTCATGATACAGAATTAGTAAAGAGAAGTATTCCATTTTCCCCTCCTGATATATCTGATAAAGAAATCGATCAAGTAGTACAAACCTTGAAGTCTGGTTGGATTACAACTGGACCGAGAACTAAACTATTTGAAAAAAAAATAGCTGAACGAATTGGCGCTCCATGTGCAGTTACCCTAAATTCAGCTACAGCTGCGATGGAACTAACATTGCGTATATTGGGGGTTAGGGAAGGAGATGAAATTATTACAACCGCTTATACATATACCGCCACTGCCGCAGTTATACATCATGTTGGAGCGAAGATTGTATTGATGGACACAGCTCTTGATTCATTTGAAATAGATTATGATAAGTTAGCTGATGCTATTACAGAAAAAACGAAAGTGATCATGCCCGTTGATATTGGGGGGAGGATGTGCGATTATGAAAAGATTTTTACAATTATAGAAAGGAAAAGAAATCTTTTTACGCCTTCAAGTGAAATCCAGAAGTTATTTAATCGTATTATTGTACTGGCTGATTCTGCCCATGGCTTTGGAGCATCTTATAAAGGAAAGAATAATGGTACTGTAGCGGACTTTACTTGTTTTTCATTCCATGCGGTGAAAAATCTAACCACTGTGGAAGGCGGTGCTGCTGTGTGGAAATCAAGGGAAGGGCTGGATGATGATTGGCTTTATAATCAATACATGCTCTATTCACTTCATGGTCAATCAAAAGATGCTTTAACGAAATCGCGATCAGAATCATGGGAATATGATGTGCTACAGCTAGGTTATAAATGTAATATGACAGATATTCAAGCGAGTCTTGGATTAGCACAGCTAGAAAGATATGATGCTATGTTAAGGCGCAGACGTGAAATTATTGAGATGTATGATGATGCTTTGATACCATTAGGGCTGTATAGTTTAAAGCACTTTGAAGAGAGTAGTCAATCTTCAGGGCATCTTTATATGATTAGAGTATCTGAAATAAATGAAAGACAAAGGAATGAAGTAATTGTAAAGATGGCGGAAGCTGGTATTGCAACGAATGTTCATTATAAGCCACTTCCTATGTTTACTGCTTATAAAGCATTAGGATTTGATATTGTAAATTACCCAAACGCATTCGCGCAATATCAAAACGAAATTACTTTACCTTTAGGTACATTTTTAAAGGATAGAGATGTAGAGTATGTAATCTATCATATGAAAAAGGTATTAACAGAAATTATCTAGTAAAATTATCAGAAAGGCAGGCATTCTATGATAATTTCTAAAGTTTTAATAGATTGGGATCAATTACCGGAAAATATGCAAAATGATAGTGTCAGGAAGTACTATGATATTTTGTATAACAAAAGATATAGTTTACTTTTCAAGCGATTATTTGATATTTTAATGAGCATTTTTGCTTTAATCATTCTTTCTCCGCTATTTGTATTAATTGCTATTTTAATAAAAATAGATTCAAAGGGATCGGTTATATTTTGTCAGGAAAGAGTTACACAATATGGTAAGAAATTTTGTATTTATAAATTTCGAACAATGTTTTTTAATACTGAAAATAAGGGGGCACAAATTACAATAAAGGGCGATAAGAGAATTACAAAAGTAGGGAAGGTATTAAGAAAGTGTAGACTAGATGAGATTCCTCAGTTATTCAATATCATAATAGGAGATATGAGTTTTGTAGGAACTAGACCAGAGGTTGTAAAGTACGTTGAACAGTATACTGAGGAAATGATGGCTACTTTGTTATTGCCTGCTGGTGTAACTTCTGAAGCTAGTATTCAGTATAAGAATGAAGCAAAACTACTCGAGGTAAATGATAATCTAGATCAGATGTATATCGAAAAAATATTGCCCGATAAGATGGACTATAATTTGAAAAGTATACTAAACTTCTCATTATTAAGAGAGATGAAGATCATTTTTAAGACGATTGTTATGGTATTTAAACAAGATTAAAATGAGTGATAGCTCTTTTAAATGGAGGAGGGAGAATATGATCGTATCTTTTTGCGTTGTGGCATATAATGAACAGGACTATCTGCCAAGATTGTTTAAAGATATTTGTTCACAAACCTATCCGCATAGTTTAATAGAAGTCATATTTGTAAATGGTATGTCAACAGATCATACTAGGGGTTTAATGGAGAATTTTAAAGAGGATAATAATGATTTTAAAGATATCATTATAGTAGATAATCCGAAAAGAAACCAAGCTTCAGGATGGAATATTGCTATTAAAGTTTCTACAGGTAATCTTATTACTAGAATAGATGCTCATGCGTCAATCCCTGCTGATTTTGTACAAAAAAATGTAGATTGTATAAAAAAAGGAGAGTGTATATCTGGAGGGCCAAGACCTTGTATTTTAGTTCAGGAAACACCATGGAACAGCACTTTATTACTCGCAGAAAATTCTATGTTTGGTAGTGGTTTTGCTCCTTATCGAAGAAACTCTGGAAAAACATATGTTAAATCAATGTTTCACGCTACTTATAAACGTGAGGTTTTCGAAAAAGTAGGTTACTTTAATGAAAATTTAGGAAGAACGGAAGATAATGAAATTCATTATCGTATGAGAAAAGCGGGATATAGATTTTGTTTTAATTCAGATATTATTTCGTATCAATATGTTAGAAGTAACTTATTCAAAATGATAAAACAAAAAAGTGCTAATGGTTATTGGATAGGATTGACAGTAGGTGTATGTCCACGCTGTCTATCCTTATTTCATTTTATACCATTAGCTTTTATTTTAGGGATTGTATTGACCACTTTTTTTGCTATATGTGGGTCTTTAATACCTGCAATGATGATGTGGATTGTTTATTGTTTAATGGCTATTTTTATGACTGTATTAACAGTCCGTAATGACAATCGTAGTTTTACTCATTATATTTTACCTATTGTCTATTTTTTATTGCATTTGAGTTATGGCTTAGGAACGCTAGTTGGAATAATAAAATTACCTTTTTGGATGAAAAAGCTTGATGAATAACTTTCCAAAATAGATAGCAACTATTTATTCTTATGATTAGTGTAATTTTTGATAAAAACATTGTTAATTCATCTTTGAGAGTTATTTATAAAACATTCTGAATTATATAATTGGAAGAGGAGCTTTTATTATCGATGATTAGAATTCTACATGTTGTATCGGGGCTAGAATGTGGGAATGGAGTAATGAATATAATAATGAATTATTATCGAAATATTGATAAAAAAAAGATTCAATTTGATTTTCTTTACTGGTTAGATGACGAAAGAAGCAAGACTTACACAAATGAGATAAAAGAATTAGGAGGTAATATATACTATATTCGGAAACCAAGGCTTAATAAAAATTCTTATAGTGAGATAAAAAATTTTTTTAAGCGATACGCATCTAACTATAAAGCATTGCATTTACATGAAGTTTATCTAAATATGATTATAGCCCCAATGGCGCGTAAATACGGTATTAAGCATATAATTGCACACAGCCACACCACTAAATATTCTGATATTAAGTTAAACGCTATACGAAATAGGATGTTATGTTTACCACTTAAATATAATACAGATATTTATTTAGCTTGTTCAAAAGCCGCAGGTGAATTTCTATATGGAAAGAAATACGTTCAGTCGGGAAAAGTAAAGGTTATTAAAAATGCAATTGATTGTGAAAAATTTCGATATAAAGAAGAAGTAAGAAGAGAAAAGCGTAAGGAATTTAATGTTGAGGATAAATTCGTTGTAGGGCATATTGGTCGCTTTAATGAACAAAAAAATCATGAATTTTTAGTTGATATATTTTTTGAAATTTATAATAAAAATAAAAAAAGTGTACTTATGTTAGTTGGTGATGGTCCACTAATTGAAAAGATAAAAAGCAAGGTTAATAAGCTGAAAATTACTGATCACGTATTATTTTTAGGGCAAAGAACTAATGTAGAGGAACTGCTACAGGTAATGGATACATTTATATTGCCTTCATTGTTTGAAGGTTTGGGGATTGTTTTAATTGAGGCACAAAGTACGGGATTATCTTGTATAGCATCTGATGTAGTCCCGATAGATGTGAAAGTAACGGATCAAGTATCTTTTATTAATTTAAAACAAACGGCAGATTTATGGGCAGAATTTGCTTTAATGAATTTTAAAAAAAGTAAACGTTATGATTGTAGTAAGGATGTACATAAAGCTGGTTATGATATAAAGCTTCAAACTGGACAATTGGAAGATTTATATTTGAACTTAACTTATTAAATATGGAGTGAATATATTTGTGAATGTATATTTTGCTTTAATTATATATATAATTGCTCTAGTATTTATTTGTCATTTAAATTTAAAAAATGCTAAACGTATTTACTTAATATTAACGATAGGATTTTTAGGCTTTTTATCAGCAGTAAGAGGATCTAGTGTTGGAAATGATACGGTAGAATATTTGAAAATATTTTCAGAATGTCAATACTATGATTTAAGTTTATTGGGAATGCGATACGAATTTGGCTATGTATTGTTAAATAAAATGCTATTTTTAATATCAGATAATCCACAGATTATCTTAATTGTAAGTAGCATCATTATTGGAATCGGATTCTATAAATTTATTTATAAATACTCTATGATTCCAATGTTAAGTGTATTTCTCTTTTTTTCGTTAGGTTATTGGGGCCAAATGATGAATACAATCAGGCAAAGTATTGCCTTAGTTATTTTATTGTATGCTTTTGACTTCATAAAAAAAAGAAAATTATTACCGTTTATAGGTATTGTATGTGTTGCATCATTATTTCATAAAACCGCAATTGTTTTTTTAGTAGCTTATCCATTATCTTTCTTCAAAGTTAAGATAAAAGCTGTATTTAAAGCGTTAATTATTGCCATTAGTGGTTACATTTTTTTAGAATCAATTTTAAATACAGTATTGGTGGTATTTCCTTCCTATAACTATTATTTAGACAGTATTTATTTAAACGGCAATATACGGTTAGCTACGATAATGAATATAATGGTCGTGTGTTCGATATTTTATTTTGGTCGCATTTTAAATAAGTATTTGATAAAGAATGAGTTAGCGAGTAATAGTCAAACTAATAAACTATTGGATTCTTGTAATTTTGATCAGAAAGAGTTTGAAATGATTTCAATGTTTTTGTTAGCTAGCATTGTTATATCAATAATTTCATTGAAATTTAATCTTTTAGATCGTGTAGGTGTTTATTTTGATGTTTTTTCAATTATCTATATACCAAATATAGTGGCTAGGATAAAAGATAAAAATTTACTTTTATTTACAACAACTGTGGTTTTGCTAATGTTTTTCTTATATGCAACAACCATACAAATTTTTAGACCAGAATGGAATCGTATTTATCCATATGAATTTTTTTGGTGAATATTAACTACGAAAATATTTTATAAAAAAGGATTGTAATCAAAGTGGATGAATTAATCTCTGTTATAGTGCCTATATATAATGTTGAAAAGTATTTAAAAAGATGTGTAGATTCGATTCTTAATCAAACATATGGGAATATAGAAGTTATTTTGGTGGATGATGGTTCTATAGATCAATCCTCGAAAATTTGTGATGAATATGCTGAGTTGGACCAAAGAATTAGAGTAATACATCAAAAAAATCAAGGTTTATCCGCGGCAAGAAATTGTGGCATAGATTTTGCTAAAGGCAATTTTATTGCTTTTGTAGATTCGGATGATAGTATTCATGAGCAAATGTATGAAATTTTACACAGAAATATAAAAAAATATAATGCTGATATTTCAATCTGTAACTATAATCGGGGTTACAAGAATTTTAATAATGAAAATAATATTAATAAGATGAAGGAATCAATAATTGTTTGTAATAAAATTGAATCGATGATGAATATGAACAATTCGCTGGGTGAAATAACAATAGTAGCGTGGAATAAGCTATATCGAAAAGGTTTATTTGAAAATATCCGATTTAAAGTTGGGAAAATACATGAGGATGAATTTATAATTCATCGACTTTTAGAAAAAGTGACATCGGTAGTTTATACAAGCCTGCCTCTTTATAATTATATGCAGAGAGATAGCAGTATAACGAGAAAAAAATTTAATATTAAAAGATTGGATGTTTTTGAAGCGTTGGAAGATAGAATGGATTTCTTTTTGGAAAAAGGTTATAAGGATCTATATTTTAATGCTATTGAAAGTTATTTAAACACGCTCATAACTTATTATTATTATGCAAAGAAGGATTTGAATAATGAACTACATATTTTGTTACGTAAACAATTTAACAGCTTATATGCAAGTGTAGTAAGGAATAAAAATATAAAATTAACAAATAAAACTAGAATTAAATGTAAATTGTTTTATATAAGTCCCTTACTTTACAGAATGATTTTAAGGTTAATAAAGAAATCTATAAGAGTGAAAAATATTTTGTGTATATAGAAACTCAAGAAGGAAGATTTTTTTAGATAGAATCAATTTTTTCAAATAAATTCATAGAAAAGAGATCGTCTTTATCAATCGGTTTACAACGGAAATCGTTGAAGTACTAGTTTAAAAAAAGAAATCATTTCTTTATTCTTAGCTAAATAGAAAGGTTAAAATGGTTCTTATTTAAACTTTTTTATCTAGGTAATTAAGCGAATCCATGGTAGAAAATCTGTGACTG